>PGXT01000176.1 GCA_002839285.1 Spirochaetae bacterium HGW-Spirochaetae-5
CAGATACGGCTTAGATATTATTCTGGCGAACATCTATAAGGAGACGCCATTTGTAATTGTAATGGTTTACGCTGTTCTGCTTAAAACAGATAACAGACTTATACAGACAGCTTCCATGCTGGGTGCATCCCCTGTGAGAATATTTTTCAGAATTATTCTTCCCGCTCTCATGCCGATTATTAATACGGTATTCATCATAATTTTTGTTTATAATTTCGGGAGTTTCGAAATTCCATATGTTCTCGGGAGCAGTAAACCGGGACTTTTAAGTATGAGGGTATACGATTATTTTTTCATGAAGGATCTTTCGCTCCGTCCCGTTGCAATGGCTATTCTTATGGTGATCTTTGTTTTCTCCATGAGTTTTGTTTATATATATTCCCGTGTAATTTCAAAAATAGATATCAGGGACCGTAAACTGTGATTGCAAAGAGATTTTTTATAATTATGCTTCTTCTGTTTTTTGTACTTCCGCTTGTGGTGCTTCTGGTATACTCCTTTGCACCGGTATGGAATTACCCCGATGTAATTCCCGGAAAATTCGGCAGCGGCAGTTATGATTATATCTTCAGTCAGAGGAGCGGAATAATATCTTCACTGGGTTCGTCTTTCTCTTATGCCATGGCAACGGTTTTCTTTACGATTATTATTACAATACTCCCGGCACAGGTCTTTGCCAGAAAAAAGTTCAGAGGGAGAGTGTTGCTCGAATCGGTTGTTATTGCTCCTGCTCTTCTTCCGGCAATGTCATATGCCATGGGGGCACACTATATTTTTTTAAGAACCGGTTTATCAAAAATCTCGGCGCAGGTTTTTTCACAACTCTCTTTCAGGTGGAGCTCCCGCTGCTGCTGCCGTCGATTATATCCGGGGGAACAATTGTGTTTCTTGTTTCGTTCTCGGAGTATTTTCTGGTTTTTCTTATCGGAGGGGGAGTTGTCCCGTCGTACTCAGGTTATCTCTTTCCATTTTTAAATTCATCGGAGCTGTCCATTGCGTCGCTGCTTACGCTTATTTTTATGGTGGTTCCGTTTTTTCTCTTTGTGGTGATAGAGATATTTTTAACGGTTTACTATAAGAGAAGATTTATTCAGATTTAGGGAATTCTCCCATGGTATACTTTATAATTATAGCGGCAGCCTATTTGTATTTTAAAATTTAATATGAGAAAAAATAAATGAAAATTATATTTCCTGAACCGATACAAAACTTTCCGGAAGCAGATATTCCTATTGATGGAGTTACAGCATATTTGTCTCAATCTGATAAACATCAGATTATATTTATGCAGTTTGATAAGGATGTTGATTTGCCGGAACATTCGCATGAAAGTCAATGGGGAATAGTTCTGGAAGGGAAGATAGATTTAATTATAAATGGAACAATGCACACCTTCTCAAAAGGTGACAGATATTTTATCGAAAATGGAGTAAAGCACTCAGGAAAAATTTATGCGGGATATGCAGACATGACTTTTTTTAATGAGAAAAACAGATACAGCTGTAAGTAACTTACCGGGATATAATAACACTACGGCGCAGGAGCTGGTAAAGGATATCCGTACGCTTGCAATGTATGGTAAAACTCCATTTATTGATCATCTATATAAACCTCTCTTTAACGCCGGGTGGCATGCTGAACCTGCAGGGCAAAGCAGACGTAAACTTATTGAAAGACTGAAAAGAGATTCAGCAGACCCTGCTTATCTGCATACGATAGCCCCCAGGTGTAAAAAAATAATATGCATATCAATGGATGAGAGCCTTGGAGCAGTTGGAGACAGTTCCATTTTTTTCCTTGAGAAAATGCAGATGCATACCGCGGTTTCATCAAGTGCCGAGGCAGTGGAATTTGCAGATATTATAACTCCCCCTCTTACCGGATTCACCAAGGTTTACAGTGAAAGACGAGAAGAGCTTTTTACAGAAGCGGTTTCCAGTGCTCATGTTGAGGAGCTTAAAACAGCAATAGATCCTGTTAAGCTTGCTGTAGATACTGAAAAGATTAAACTCGACAGTGAAATTCAAAGATTGTATGAAAACATACTTATTGCAAGCCAGTATTATAATATACCCAAATGCCGGAAACTTCTTTCATCATATATTATCCGCTATTCAGATGGTGAGGACTATGCCAGGAGTGATGTCGAAAAACTGGTAAAAGCAATGAATAACAGATCACCGGGATTTGAAGATGAATTGAAAAACACAATAGCAATAGATTTATATTATAAGATCACACAGGGTATTCTTAAAGGGGATATCGGGACTACAATAACTGCAATCAGAAAATACGGCTATATTTTTGAGGGGGATTCATCTGCACGTTATTTCTATGACATTGACAGACTGGAGCGGATTCTTTATAAAATGATATCAGATAAAAGTTTATGGGATGATTTAAAAACCGTGAAAAAATGAGGTGAGATTATGGGAGAAGCAATTTTAAAGATAACAGAAAAGATAACTGACGGGGTGTGTATAATTGAGCTGTCGGGAGATATTGATGCTCATACATCTCCGGCTTTTAAAGATGCTATAGATAAAAATATATCTGCAGGGAACACACGGATTGTTTTTGATTTTTCAGGTCTCAATTACATATCATCCGCAGGTATTGGAGTACTTAATGCGGCTCTTCATGCAGTCAAAGGTAAAGGCGGGAAGATGTCAATTGCATGTGCAAATAAAGTAGTCTACGATACCCTTGATGTAATGTACTTCACCAGGAAAATGACGGTTAAAAGTGATATTAACTCGTCAATTGCAGAGGTTAAGGCCCCCTGAATGAAACTGAGCATTTCAATTCCGGCCGTTCTTTCAGAGCTGTCTACGCTTCGAAATGAGGTCACCGGTTTTCTGGGAGAATCATTAGATGATACAGATAGAGGACGGGTTGTTCTTGCAATTGATGAGGCAGTGTCAAATGTTATTACTCATGGTTATAATTCTGATGAAACCAAGATAATTAAAATTGATATGGAATCATATCCTGATTCATTTAAGTTTATAATAACCGACACAGCTCCTGAGTATAATCCTCTTGAATCGAAATCCCCCGATATAGATAAGTATCATGATGAAGGACTGGATAGAGGCCTGGGGATCGATATAATCAGACGTATCATGGAAGTCCGTTACGAAAAGAATCCAGAAGGCGGAAACCGCCTTATCCTTATAAAAGAGAAAATTAATGAAAAAAAGTAAAGTGTCAGTAAGCGGTTATATCCGGAAAAAAACTCAATTGAGAAAATTGATGCCTGGAATAAGGTTTAAATTTTCTTTTTTTATAGGGGTCTTTATATCTGTTATCTTAGCTGCGGCAACTTATATCAATTATGTAAACCAGAGCAGCATTCTCCGGGAAAGTTTTAATGATGAGACGGAGAACTCTCTTAATTATATAAATCCAATCGTAAATTCCATGGAAAGCATCAGGTCAAATCTTCTGCTTATTGAAGATTTAAAAATAAGAGTAAATCAGAAAAGCAAAGATTTGAAGAAGTACAAAACTTACTCTTTAAGAAAAAAAGATTCAGTCTCCAATACTTTTCTAAGTATCGGGAAAAAACTGGGAATGAAAGTCAGGTATGATTACTACTACAAGGGTTATGAATCCTATTACAGCACTTATCTTTCAAAAAAAGATATTGCTGATCTTGAAAGAAAGACATCATCTCAGCTTAAGCAGCCCGATGGTCAGGATATCTCCGGCAGTGAATTTGCAGGAATTCAGAGCAGGGCAAATAAAGTTATGGTCATTCAGCACCGGATCGATGCTCTCCAGGAAAAATTTGAAGAAAACAATAGTAAACTGACTCTTCTCTCTTCAGCAGCTGAAGAGGATATAAAATCTGTAAAAGCGCTGAAGGATGAAAACCGGAAAATTGAATTACGTCTTGCATCAGAAAAAAAGAGGATAGCTGCTTCTGAAAAAATATTCAGAAACACTCTTAATCGTTATTATAATTTTCAGCTTAAGAGACTCGAAGACACCGGGATTTATAACAGCAATATAAGAATTATTACTTACGATTATAATGGAGAGATTAAAAGCGACACCGGGGGCTACTTCAGGGAGAGTCTGGCCCGATTTGCACCGCTGTTTGAAAATACAATTTTTAAAAAAGAGAAGGACGAATTTTTTAATGAAAAAGACATTTTTTCATCAATTAATTCTCATGAGTATGATTATGTTTCGGATAAAAAATCATATCATGTACGTTTTGTACCCGTTTATAAAAATCCCGCAACATCAGAGATGCTTATATCGATCATAAAAGATATCGATTCAAACTCAGGGAGATGGATGAAGTTTCTGAAAGAGGATGCACGCATATCTTCTGAAATATCTGGAATTACCGGGAAGATCAGCAGCAGACTTAATGAGCTTAAAGAGAGCAGGAAAGTCCCGGGAAGTGATCCCGAGTTCAGCAAATTGTATTCCAGCTACAGAAAACTTCTGAATGAAAGAGATGAGGCTTTCGATAAAACTGCTCCTTATAAAGATGAAATGAAACAGATATCGGGATATTATAATTCCAGAATCAAAGAGATGTCGGATAATCTTTCAGAAGAATTAAAAAAAATCAGTGCTATCAAAAAACAGAAAAATAATTCTTCAGATGATTATAGCGGTGATCTGGAATCATCACAGGCTGCTGCTGAAGATCTGAAAGATGAAATTAAAAAACTGAAGCGCGACATGGATGAAGCCCGCGAGGATATCTGGAAATCTGAAAAACTTTCAGCCCGCAATGCCATGCGTTATATCCGTGATGCTGCAATTTACGAACACGTCATTCTGAAACAGAAACCGGATCCGTCAGAATTCCGTAATTATCTCAGATCATCTCAAAACCGTAAAATTGAAGCAATGAGATGGGAGACTCTACGCCGCTGGATAATGAGTGGCCGGAGTGAAACCGGAATACCCGAATATGTAGATGGTTTAAAAAATGTAAAATTTATCGATGATGGTGTTCTGGCCTACAGCAGAAGTGAAGCTGAAGAGTATATGTGGATTATAGACAGCACACCAATTGCCGGAGATCTGGGATTGCTTAGTGCTTCTCTTGAAGGGGGACTTGCAAAAAGCCTGCTGGAACAGAATATATCGGGTTTCCATGGAGTTTTTATTGATAAAACAGATGGAGTGACTGATATTTCAAACAACAGAGACAGGATGATAATGTATTCTGCAATAACAGCTTTCATTGCCATTGTTCTGACATATTTTCTTGCAGGTTTTATGGTTAAAAGGATTCAGAATATTATCGGGAGTGCCCGGCTTGCGGGTTCAGGCAATTTAAAGGTGGAGTTTCCGGAGAAGGGACTGGATGAGATTGAGGATCTGGGAGCATCTCTTAATGTGATGATGCGTGGTCTCCGTGAAAAAGAGGAGCTTAAGGGTGAGATAGCTGCTGCCGGTGAGATTCAGAAAATTCTTATGCCGGAAAAAATTCCGTCAAATCTTGAAGGTTA
>PGXT01000012.1 GCA_002839285.1 Spirochaetae bacterium HGW-Spirochaetae-5
AAGTGAACGGTTATCGCCTGAGAACATTGATGATCTGATTCCACAGACAAATCCCTTATACGCGATCGATGCAATTGATCAAATTGAATCAAAAACATATCTTATTAAAACATTTGTCGAAAGAGAGATAACCTTTGTCTCATCAATGGGTGCAGGAAGCAGACTCGATTCATCCAGAATAAAAGTGGACGATATCAGCAGAACAGAGTACTGCCCTCTTGCACGTATAATGAGAAAAAAACTTAAAGAAAACGGAATATACAAAGGTGTACGATGTATCTACTCAACGGAAAATCTTAATAAAGTGAAAGAGCCTGAAAATAGAAGTGACAAAAGGATGCAGGGGAGCATCTCTTTTATTCCCGGCATTTTCGGACTCATGGCTGCCGGATTAATTATTAACGATATTATAAAACAGTAATTATACCTATAGCATTTTAGTGTAAAAACAAAAAATTATACCCCTCCCCCCGGCGGCGGGGATAATAGAGCTTTTTTACTTTAGATAAATTAAGAAATAAATACTGTTATAAAAGGAAATAATTAATGAATTCAATAATCATAACTCTAATCGGATTAACCGGCGGCATTTTCAGCGGACTCCTGGGGATCGGGGGAGCTGTTGTTATGATACCAGCACTTATATTTATTGCAGGTTTTAATCAGCTCCAGGCTCAGGGAACAACAGCAGGTTTTAATCAGCTCCAGGCTCAGGGAACAACACTCTTTGCGATGATCCCCCCCATTGGAATACTGGCTGCCTTCGAATACTACAAAGCGGGTCATGTTGAAATAAAAACAGCAGCTTTTATAGCTGCCGGTTTCATTATTGGTGCATGGTTCGGGAGTAAAATCGCCATCAGCATTAATCCTGTGATACTGAAAAAAGTCTTCGGATTTCTGCTTCTTTATATTTCAATAAAAATGATTTTAAACTGAAACAATTAAGCCGGAGTCTCCTCTGTCTCAACTGATTCAGAGGACTCATCACCTTTCTTCAGTTTCTTTTCATAAGGTTTGATCATCTCACACTTACCTTCGAAAACAACACCGTCTGAAATCATGAGCTTTTTTGTTCTTATATTTCCGTAAAGTTTTCCATTTGTGTGAATCTCAAGTCTTGAAACAGCTTCAATATTACCGTATACTGTACCTTTAATTATAACAGTATCAGCTTTGATATTTGCTTTTATAACTGCCTCTTCACCAACAACAAGATAGGTTCCGGAGCTGATCTCCCCTTCAAATTTTCCATTGATCTGAAGAGATTTTTTAAATGTCAGATCACCATAAAATTCTGTGTTTTTATTAAAAACGGTAGAGATCATTCCTATATCATAAACCGGATTTTTATTAACCTGTATTATCTTCTTTGCCATTATTTTTTCCTGACTGTTATTTTTCTATTCTAAGGGTACTCTTGATTTATTATCTGCACCGTGCCAAATCCCGGTATGTAAACTTATTTTTCTGTCATTACGTAAACGCCGTCCCAATCTTCAGGCGGCGGAGTAATCTGAAAAGCCTTTGCTCTTTCAAGATAAAGCTCTGACGGACCATCTCCTGGATAAAGCTTAAGCGCCATCTCAAAAGAGCGTATGGCCTCATCCCATTTTCTCTGTTTATACGCAGCAAGACCTAAATTATAATATTTAAGAAGTTCCTCTTTTTCTCTGGATAACATAGAGACCTCTTTGACTCAATAATTTCTTTCAACGATAAAACTTATCAGACTCTGAATAATCTCTTTATTCCGTGATTCGGGAAAAATTTCAAGCCGTTTTTTAGCGCTCTTTGCAAAATCGCCGGCTCTCTCTATGGAATATTTAAAAGCTCCTGAACTATGTATCATATCGCGGACCTTGTCCCAGTCCGCACTTTCAGGATCCGCGGCAAATCTTCTTACACTCAGTTTATCTTCATCAGTTCCATGATTAAGTATATAAATGAATGGGAGGGTAATCTTACCGTCCTTAAAATCATTACCAATGTCTTTGCCGGTAATCGAACTGCTGTCGCTGAAATCAAAGGTATCGTCAATAATCTGAAATGCAAATCCCATGTCGAGCCCGATATTATAAATTTCATCACACTCTTCAGGAGACAATCCGGCTTTAATAGCACCTATTGCAGCGCTGGTTGCCATTAATCGTCCGGTTTTTCTTTCAATAATATTGAAATAATGCTCTTCAGAAATTTTATCAATATTTGAATACTCTATCTGATAAAGCTCACCCTTAACCATCTCCTTTGTTGCTCCGGAGATAGAATCAAGAATTCTTTCATTTTTACTCTTGACTGCAATATTAACAGCAACAGCATACATGTAATCACCTGCAAGCACAGCGACTTTATCGCCGAACTTGCTCGGAACAGAGATAAGCCCTCTCCTCATGAACGATTTATCGATAATGTCATCGTGAATTAACGAGGCAGCATGGATAATCTCCACTGCCGCGGCAAGATCAATAACTCCATCAGTAATACCCGGTCTTAGCCCTGCGGAGAGAAGAACAAGAGAAGCCCTGATCTTTTTACCCCCTTTGAAAAAAAGGTGCATCGAACTATCATCGATAATCGGAACACCGGTTTCCAGGTGGGACTTAATATTATCATCAACCTTGAGCAGCTCTTCAGAAAGCGGCTCAAGTATCTTTTTTAAAATATCACTCATAAAAAGGTATCAATCAAAATTTGTGAGACATTCACGTCTTGATTCATAAATTTCAAATACTTTATTAAGCATTGTAGTCTCAAAGAGTTTTATAAGATTATCGCTTCCGATAACAAGTTTTATATCACCCTCGTTATCCTTGATCTTTCTTTTAATAGCTACAAGCACACCAAGAGCGGAACTGCAGATATGTTTAACATCTATCATATCTATGCAGATATTAATCTTTCCGTCCTCTACACAATCACTAAGAATAGACTCAAGCTCTTCAGATTCTGCCTGATCAACCCGTCCTTCAAGTATTATGAGTTCATAATTATCATGTGAAATTCTTTCCATCACCAGCTCCAGATTATATTGTCATATTATGATTATACTATCTCTTTATTTAAACATTTTCAAGCTTTTTTAAGTCAGAACGAACCACTGTTATAGAAAAAACCCTGGAAGCACCGGACAATATGAGCTTTCTGGAGCACTCATTAACAGTGGCGCCAGTAGTAAAAACATCATCAATGAGAAGTATTACTTTATTTCTGAATTTATTATTATTAACGGTTTCATACCTGTCAATAACATTAATAAATCTCTCGCTATAATTAAGACTCCTCTGCTGAGCCGAATTTTTTCTCTCCTTGAGAATTCCGGCGTATTCTATCCCTGTTTTTCTGCTCACGCCAAGTGCCAGGAGTTCTGACTGATTATACCCTCTTTTTATATATTTATCCCTGTTCATCGGAACTGATGCGACAATATCGATTTTTCTGTCAAAATCTCCAATTCTTTCACAAATATACGGGATAAAAACCCTGTGTACACCCCTGATCCCTTCAAACTTAAGTGAGTGTACAGCAGCCCTTGAAACATCACAATAATTAAAGAGTGAGATATTTTTTGACGGATAAAATTTCCTGTCACTGCAGATTAGACATCTCCCGTTGTACAAAAGGCCTGAACATATCTGACAGCTATTATGTGCCACTTTCAACTGACTCTGACAACGCCCGCATAGATAGTTTCTGTACGAGGGGACCAGGTCACCGCAGGACACACAGCTGCAGGGGAAAATAATATCCAGAAATAAACTGAAAACAGCTTTCATTCAGCTCTGTATCTTGTGGGATCAGGCACACCAGCCTCAGCAAAACCTTTCATACGGAGAAAACAGCTGTCGCACTCACCGCATGAAGAACCATCAGGAGAAGGATCATAACAGCTGTGAGTAAGAGAGTAATCAACACCCAATTCTGTTCCGAGTCTGATGATTTCATTTTTATTCATATTCATAAGAGGTGTATGTATATTAAACCCTTTCCCCTCCACCCCGGCTTTTGTCCCCATTTGGGCCATCTTTTTAAAAGCTTCGAAAAATTCCGGTCTGCAGTCGGGGTAACCGCTGTAATCCACAGCATTAGCTCCTATAAAGATATCTGAAGCACCGGTAGACTCTGCAAATGCAAGAGCATAAGATAGAAATATAATGTTCCTTGCCGGGACATAAGTTTCCGGAATTGAACTCTCCGATATCTCTCTGTTTTTCGGAACATCAATACCTGACTCAGCGGTAAGAGCTGTCCTGAAAATCTCCGCCGGTATAGATATCTTTATATGATTATCCATTCTGAAATGCTTTGCCAGTCTCTCTGCGAAGGTAATTTCAACTTCATGTCTCTGTGAATAGAAAAAAGTAAGGGCCGAAAGAGAATACCCCTCTTTTACGGCAATTGCTGCAACGGTAGCGGAATCAAGCCCCCCGCTCAAAAGAATTACACCCTTTTTATTCATTTATATCTCCCTGAAAATAAATAATCAATATCCCCAATCTGCCCCCAGGGCAGATCCCCCCGTCGTACGGGTTAAAAATCTTTAACCCCTTTTCCCCCGATATATAAATGGCAAAGATTCCTCCCCCATTTATATATGGAAAAAGATTTTTGGCCTATTTAAAAAAGGCAGAGATTTTTGCCTTTTTAGAAATGGCAAAGATTTTCCTCAATTTAAAAAAAGGCAAAGATTTTTGCCTGCTACTATATTATACGATTTAAAAATAAAAAATTTAAAAATTTTTACTGACATTTTACCATACGGAATTAAAAATATCAAAAATTATCAATTGATTTAAATCTGACGCAATTGTTGAAAGAATAACCTTTACTTCGTATTTAACCGGATCAATATTTAAAATACTATTATTATGTAAATCAGTATTTTGATTGACTAACAGGCAACTCTTTTAATAAAATCAATAACCATTCAAAAACGGAGCAGAAAATGATCGATACAAAACTTCTTGAAATTCTTGCATGCCCTGCATGTAGAGGGGATTTAGAATATGACACCCGGAATGAAAAGCTGTTATGTACCGGATGCGGCTTGAAATATCCTGTTAAAGACGGAATTCCGGTTATGCTCGTTGATGAAGCCGAAAAACCTGAAAAAAAATAGTACTGCCAGTAAAACAATAATACATTAAATTTAAAGAAGAAGGTTCATGATGTTTGATCAGAAAAGTGTTATATCCAAATATGTCGGATACTTTTTAATAGGATTTTTCCTGTTTATAATAATTCTCTCCTTCGGTATGCCCGATGTAACAGGCTGCGGGACGGACAGATCCTCGATTGCCGTAGTGAATGGACAGAAAGTAGATCATCTTGATTTTTTACGATATAGAGATACCAAATTCGCACAATTCAGAAATCAGAAGATGGACAGCTTTATCCTTGATAACTTCATTCTTGAGCTGATGCTGATTCAGAAAGCTGAAAAGACCGGTTTTAAAATAACTGAAGACCGTGTTATCAATTATATTAAAAAATCGCCGGAATTTAAAAATCCGTCAACCGGGAAATTTGATCCTGAATATTTCCAGGCAATTCTAAGGAATAGCAGATTAGATCTTGCAGAGTTTGAAAAACTGATCAGAAGAGATTTTACACTTGATGACTATAAATATTTTTTAAGTATAGGCGGCGCATCAGCCACTGAAGATATTCAAGCAAAAAATATTGCCGATAATTCAATTATTCAAGTTCAATACTCTTTTTTGAGTATTGAAGATATCAGAACAAGCTATAAAAATGATTTAGTTGTTACAGACACCGATATTGATAATGAAATAAAAAATAACAATGTAAAAATTTCCGATCCTACAACTGACAGGGAAAGAATCAGGAAACAGATTGAAGAGAAGAAGCTGGAAAAGATAAAGAATGATCTGGCTGAAAAAATAAATAGAATTGCCGCTTCTAACGGGACTTTTGCTTCCGCCAACTCTATTTTAAAGGGAAAAGTTGCTAAAAGTTCAAAGTTTAAAATCGGTGAACCTGTAAAGTCAGACGAGAAAGAACCTAAAATAATTGCAGCATTAAACAACTCAAGTATTTTTACTGAAAAATGTCTTTCACTTGCGCTGAATGCATCATCACCGGCAATTCACAGCGGATCGGGAATATACATATTCACCCCGGTCATTAAAACAATTCCAACTGCTTCTATTGACAAGGATACTCTTGAAAGATCATTTAGTGCGGCTGATAACAGCAGTGCGAATATGATAACAAGAAATCTGTTGAAAGTTATGAATGAGAAATCAAAAGTAATAAAAAATTTAAAAACTGATTGATAATATTCACCAATCAGTATATTATATCCTATATAATACAAACAGGAGCCTTGAACGGAATGAGTATAAACGCAGAGTATATTAATCCTTTTCTTGAAGCTGCAAGTGTCGTTTTTAAATCAATACTTAATGTGGATCTTCGAAGAGGAAAACTTATAATCAAGGATACACCTCTCCCCTCCATGGATATTGCAATTATAATCGGCATAACCGGCGGAATAACCGGTGAAATTGTTTACAGTATGAGTTATCCCATGGTTGAAAAAATTGCAGAAGTACTTATTCCGGGCCTCTCAGAAGAGCAGATCAAACATGAATACAAAGATATAGTTGGCGAGCTTGCAAATATGATTACCGGAAACGCAATGAATCTTTTCGCATCAACTGGAAAAGTAATTGATATAACCACACCGACAGTAATCGAAGGGAAAAATTTCAGTATCACAATGATTAAACAGACCACATTAGGCATAACACTTTACAGCCCCATGGGCCAGCTTGAGATGAATATAGCACTTAAATAAGAAACAAAAAAACAGCTTATTATAAAAACCTCTGATTGAATCAGGGGTTTTTTATTATAACAGGCTATTGTTTCTCACAATCACTATAACATTTGTTTTTAACAGCTTCACAGGCAGCCTTTTTTGCTTCATTTTTAACAGCTTTTTTAATACAGTTGTCAAAAGTTGTATCACAACCGGCTTTACAAGCAATTACTTTAGGATCAGGTCTTTGAACACCTGAACATTTAACAACACTAAGAGCCAAAAGCATAACTGATAGTAAGATTAAAACTCTTCTCATAACTTCCTCCAGATATTCCTAGTAATTGATATAATGAATAATAAAACTGCAATATAATCTGCAACTATTCAAAACCACCGGTATCTATCACCACCTTGCCAGCGGTCACAGCAATGAATTTTTTAAAAGCAGTCTATGATTAACTACGATATTCATTTAATAACAAAACTTTAAAAATAAGTCAATTTAAATTAATCATAATCCGGGATATGCCGTCCAGTCATCCTCATTTATTGTATAATCACCGAACACAGAGGGAGCCTTCTCCTGAAGAATCTTCAGCATCTGAAGACATACTCTGCGGATCTCCCACTGGGCAGCTTTTTCAAGTCTTACATTAAAAACTGTTCTGAGTTCTCTGAAATTTGCAGAAAAAACAATCTGACTCTCAAGAGCATTCGGGAGGATAAATCTTGCGTTCTCTTTTTTTATCCCCAGGTCCCGGAATTTATTGTATGTTTCTCTGGAATGTTCGATAAAATCTCTATAAATTGCCAGGGCTTCTGTGTTTTCATTTATTTCAGGAGGAACAATATAATTAAATTCACCTTCATCTACATATCTCTGCGATTGCTGCGAAAAACTTGCTATACGATGTCTTACTATCTGATGTGTAAAAGTTCTCGATGCTCCAAGTATTCGAAAAGATGCCGCTGCATGTTCCAGGATTGAATGATGTCCTCTTTTTATAGCATTTCTGATAAAGTTCTTCTCGCTTTCATCGGTCATTTTGGACAATGAAAGATAGCAGGTCCTCCCTGCCTCCTCAATCAATTTTTCTGCATCAGGTGTTATTGCCAACAGCACGACTTCAGGCTGATGTATTTCCATTTCTGTCCTCCCGCTCAATCTTTAAATATAATATTCTCGTAAGTGCTCATAAACAATGGTGAATATGCTCTCCGCTCAACCATCAAGCGGTGGGGGTAAAACACCACCGGTTTTTCAGCATTTACATATTTTTATCCCTGCAGAACCGTGAAAATCTGTTTAAATAGTCCATCTCTCATAAATTAAAAATTTAAAATGTTAACCGGTATTTACAGCTTAACTATAATTCCCATGTCAGACCCCGAATACCTTCGGTTTAAACAACCTGTCTATAAGCGGCACCATTGCATTCATGAATAGTATTGCAAACATCACACCCTCAGTATAACCGCCGATAATCCTGATTAAAAATGTGATTAAACCGCACCCGATTCCAAAAACTATTAAACCGCGGGCCGATAAGGGTGTTGTAACAGTGTCAGTGGCCATAAAAAAAGCCCCAAGGAATAATCCGCCGGAAAAAACATGTATCAGGGTTAAAAATCCGGGCAGTGGATTCCCTGTATTATAATAATATATATAAGCCGCAAGAGCCATGGTGCCTATGAACGAAACGGGAATATGCCATGAGATAATTTTACGCCACATTAAAAAAAGACCGCCTGCAAAAATAAGAAGTGCAGAGGTTTCACCGATACACCCACCTGCATTCCCGATAATCAGTGACTGAAGTATGTTATTAGTAATAAAAAAATCATAAATATTCTCTATAGAGAAATTATAATCAAGAGCGAACTTCTCCCCGTTTTTTAATATGGTAAGTGGCGTGGCACCGGTTATTGAAAGAAATGCCTCAGAAGTAAAATTGCCCGCAGTAACAAGCTTATTCGCTATTACCGAACCGTTTGGAAACAGATGCCAATTGGATGACATTTCCAAAGGCTGCAAAAGCATGATAAATGCACGTCCGGCAAGAGCGGGGTTAAAGATGTTAGCGCCGAGTCCTCCAAAAAACTCCTTAAATACTACTACAGCAAAAACAGTCCCCAGCGCGGGAATCCAGAGCGGAATATGCGGAGGGACGCTCATCCCCAGAAGCAGACCGGTTATTACAGATGATCCATCAAGTACTTTTATTTTTCTTCTCATCAGAATCTGGCAGAGAAACTCAGCCGCTATACCGGAGATTACACATACTCCGGTTACTAAAGTAGCCTGCAGACCGAATATATATACAGAGAAAGCTGCCGGAAACATCAGAACAGCAGCAACTGTCCACATAATACTCTTGACACTATCGCCGGACTTAATATGGGGTGGTGATGATATAAGATCTGATTTTTCCTGGACTTGCGGCATAATTATCCCTTTATTACTTTTTCTGCCTGGAGCGATTCCAGCGCGATACCCACCAAATAACTCAATGGCCTTTTCGCCGGGCATACATAAGAACAGCAGCTGCACATTATACAAGCCTCTGGGTGAAATGACGCTGCAAGATCAAACTCCCTTTTTTCCACAGCTCCTGCTATATTACGAGGGATAAGTCCGGAAGGACAAACGGATACACATCTTCCGCATCTGATACAGGAAACAGAATCTCCATTGCAAGTCTCTTTATCTGATAAAAATAAGATTCCTGAAGTGCTTTTTATAACGGGCAGCTCCATATCATCAACTGAAATACCTCTCATAGGTCCGCCAATGACAATTCTGCCGGGGACTCCCTTTAACCCGCCGCACTCTTCAATTATTTCTGAAATCCGCGTCCCCATTCTGACTTTATAATTTCCCGGTCTGTTAATCATATCTCCCGATACTGTGATGACACGATCAATTAAAGGCTTATTGAAAAGAACCGCTTCTCTTATGGCAAAAATAGTTCCTGCATTAATAACCACAACACCGGAATTCTGAGGAGGTTCCGAATTGGGAATAACCCGATTAAGCAGTGTATATACAAGCTGTTTTTCAGAACCCTGCGGATACTTCGACTGGAGCTGTTTTACCGAAATCTTTTCTTCAGGCTGAATATGTTTTATGGCCTCATTTAAAGCTCTTATTGCCGGTTTCTTATTATCCTCAACTGCTATAATTGCTTTGCTGATTCCGATTATTTTAAGTGTAATCTGAATCCCTTCAATAATTTCACGGGGATATGTATTCATTATTACATCATCTGATGTTAAATAAGGTTCACTTTCTGCGCCATTGACAATCAGTGTATCTATTTTTAATCCGTCGGGTGGTGTCAACTTAGCTGCCGTCGGAAACGCATCGCCTCCGAGACCCGCCACTCCGGATGTACGTATCATTTCAAGGAGTATCGCGGTATCTTTATTTCTCCAGTCATTTAATTCAGATGGAGAAGAACCGGTGGTGGTAAACGCCCCCTCTGCTTCAATCAGAACAGTTTTCTGTTGAACATTGAAGAATCGGGAATCAATTATATCTATAACTTTACCCGGCACTGAAGCGTGAACATTTACGCTGTCCTCCCCCAGTGCACGACCGATGAGTTCGCCTTCACTTACGATATCACCTTTTTTTACTACAGGTTCCGCTGCTGCACCTGTATGCTGAAGCATAGGAATATAACAGACTTGAGGCACCGGTAAATTCATGATGCCTGCATTCATGGTTAGATTTTTTCTTTGAGGAGGATGAATCCCCCCTCTAAAGGAGTTGAACACGACTACACATCCCTGGTGGAGTAAATCTCATCCTTAATAGGAAGTTCTTTTCTCAAATTCTTTATATATGGAAACAGCTCACCGCACTCTTCGTAGTATTCACATTCGTCCATAATTCTTCTTGCAACTGTAAAATACTTATAAAGTTTCTCTTCACCGGACCGTTTTGACCACATCTTTTTAATACATTTAACTCTTAAGACATATCTATCCGGCTCAGATTCATACTGTCTGATTACTATACACTGCATGCAATTTGAGCAGAAAATTTTCTCTTTGGACATTAAAATACTCCTTGGAAGTTCGGTAATTATACGGCATAATGCACAAACCGCATCATTACGGGAAATTATAGTAATTTATAAAGTATAAGTTAATAATACTCCAATAAAAACGATTTATACGAACCGTCAAGAAAAAAATAATTACTGTTCTATCGAGATTTGGTGGTAGCAAATTTTTTTCTCCGTTGCGTACGCTCCGCATACGCCTGAAATGGGGGATTACCAGAGCACTGCCTGTCCTGGTAATCCCCCATTTCAGGCGCAGCACCAGGCGCTGTGTCCCCAAAAATAAACCGCTGCCACGATTGATTATATATGTGAACAGAATTCTTTTTCACAGGTGTATATAATAGAAAAGCTTCCATCAAAGGAAGCTTTTCTATTATATTATAAACAATTTTATTCTGAATTTCAACCCTGCTTAATTATTATCTCTTAAGAGATATTACCTCCTGAAGCATCTGGTCAGCAGTCGTTATTGTTCTGGAGTTAGCCTGAAAACCTCTCTGAGTAATAATCATATCTGTGAACTGATCTGAAAGGTCCACATTTGACATCTCAAGTGTACCGGCAACCATCTTACCTCTTCCAGCCTCTGCCGCTGCTCCCACATTTGCCATACCTGAGTTATTGGAAACTTCAAACAGATTCTCCCCGGCCGCAAGCAGACCTTGAGGATTGGTAAACACTGCCATTGCCATCTGTCCTATACTCTGCTTGGTACCGTTTGAATATACACCGGTTATAAGACCTGAATTATCTATACTGAATGTTTCCATGTATCCCATGGCAAATCCATCCTGCTCAACTGCCTTTGTTGTTGAAGCTGATGAAAACTGAGTAATCCCTGAAAGCACACCGGCCTCACCAAGATTAAGAGCGATATTACGCACTTGAGGATCCCCCTCCACTCTGTAATTAGCATTAATGGTGAGATTACCCTGATTCAATTCATCGGGACTTGAACCGTCACCAACTGAAATAAGTTTACCATCAGGGCTGAACCTGAGATTTACTCTGCTCGAAGGATTCGCCTGATTATTCTGTCCTGCTCCAGCCGGTACATCAAGAGTTACAGGGCTGTTGGCTCCGCTTATTGCAGCAGATGCTGTCCACTGGTTAAATCCTGTCTTCCAGAAAGTCATAGTAAGCCTATGAGTGTTGCCAAGATTATCATATGTATCAATACTTGTTGTAACTGCAGCTGAAGCCCTCGTTCTTGAATCTGCTTCAGGAGGCACTATGCCGCTTCTTGAATCGAGATTACACTTGTAGCGTATATTATTTGTCTCTTTAGCATCTATTTTACTGTAAACCGGAACAATTACATCTTCGGTGGCACCATTAGCCCGGACAACTTTTTGACCATTAGCATCAGTTGTAGCCATCCACCCCTGAACCTTAAGACCATTTGAAGGATTCACAAGTGTACCATCCTTATCAATTCCGAACGTACCTGATCTTGTGTAGTAATTCTTATCACCGTCAGCAACAACAAAGAATCCATCACCGGAAATCGCAACATCGGTCTGATTCCCCGTTGTCTGAAGACTCCCCTGTGTAAATATTCTGTCGATTGAGGCGATTGTCATCCCGAGTCCAACCTGCTTAGGATTTATCCCCCCTCTGTTCTCTTCCGGTTTGGCGGCACCAGCCATGGTCTGAGAGAGCATATCCTGAAATGTAACCCTTTGTGTTTTATATCCATAAGTATTTACATTCGATATATTATGACCAACTACATCCATCCTGGTCTGATGATTTTTTAAACCTGAAACACCTGCAAAGAGTGAACGCATCATATCGGATAACCTCTGTTTTTTATATTATCGTCAACCGTAAGCTTTTTAATAAGCCGGTTTAGTTAGTTTTTTCTTTTACACTTACAGAATGAATATTTTTTAAAAGCACTTCTTCTTTACCTACTTTGATCATAAGCTCATCACCTCTGTAAAATACAGAATTGACAGTTCCATTGACTGACTTTTTCTGAACCGGATCATACGCCTCTATATCTTTTCCCAGAATCCCATATGCTTCTGATGATTTGGAACTTAGAACCAGATTTCTAATCTCTTTATTTAAATTCGACATCTGCTCAAGACTCGAGAACTGAGCCATCTGAGAGATAAACTCTTTATCTTCCATAGGTTTTGTAGGATCCTGATGCTGCAGCTGAGTTACAAGAAGCTTAAGAAATGAATCTTTTCCCAGACCGCTCTTTTCGCCCGGTTCTCCGGTTTTGTTTTTCTTGTTTGCTTCAGTTGCCATAATTGAAGTACTGGCTTTCTCAAACGCTGACATTTCATAAACCTGCATAAATAACTCCTATATTACCATATTGATATGACCGGTATATGCAGCAGAATTCGAATTATACTGTTCAGCTGCCGCAATGACCTCTTTATCTGATTTCGGATATAACAAACCACGCATCTCCTCATCATCTTTCTGTTTTAAATATTTTTCACGCTGATCATCAACATTGACGCTGAATTCACCAACGGCAATTCCAGCCTCTTCCATCTGCGACTTCAGATCATTAAGACTATTCAACAGCATACTCTTAACATCTTCATTATCGACCATAAACTTCCCGGTAATTACACCATTTTCCATGACAAGATTAACATTTACGTTTCCCAATTCCTGGGGATTTAATCTTATGGTAAATGTACCATTACGGCTGTCCCGGACTGTTACTTTTGCTTTATCTATAATCTCCTGAAGATTTTCTTTAAAATCAGGCATCTTCCCGTTATGCAGAATTCTATCAAATCCGGACTTCGATGATATTTCCAATTTATTACCGTTATAACTGAAACTCTCTTTACCTGAGTTTTTATCTTTAGCTCCATTCTTTTCAGAAGAAGTATCATCCGATAATACTATTTTTTTAAAAGATTGATCTTCAATAGGCGTCAGAGAGAGTTTTTTATCATTTTTAATCTCTTCGCCCGATACAATTTTTGCTTCGTGCTTAACTATATCTTTTGCTTTATTCTTTTTCATCCCTTCAATAATAGTTGAAGCCAGTTCTTTCAGTTCTTTATCACTTAAAGGCTGATGTTTATTTGAAAATTTTCTATTCTCAGGACCTTTAGATATCTCTCTGTTTATTAACTCCTTCAGATCCTTAATGAAATTATTTAAATTTTCAGGAAAGTGTTTATGATTTTTCTCAGGATCATTTTTTTTAGAAAAAGATGTTAGATCAGAATTCTCTTTATCTTTTTTAAATTTTAAACCGGAAGCGAGTTTCTGAAGATTTTCATCTTCATTTTTTTTATTACCGCTGAATGCAGCTTTAATTATTTCCAGGAGAGTTTTAATATTCCCCTCATCATTAAGCTGATCCACTGCATCTGTCTCATCTTCAGATTCTTCATCACTGTTTTTCCCAGTTTTTATCTCTTTCGGGGAGTTTTCACTCTTCTGTAACGATTCTTTATTCTCAGGTTTCTCTTTTTCATCTATTTTTGTTTCGTTTTTAACCGGTTCAGTTGTATCTTCCTTCTCTTTTTTGCTTGAGTTTACTTCACGGTTGTCTTTTTCGTTTCCGTTTCCGGTTTGTTTTACATCTCTTTCAGAAATATCATTTTTACGGTCAATGCGGGAATTATCATTATTTAAACTGCTCACTGAAGGATCTGATTTCTTTTCAGTTCTGTTCTCAACTATGTTTTTTTTCTCTTCAAAACCGGTCTTCTCCATAATCATGGCAAAAAAATCATTTCCGGATTTTTCCGGCATAACAGCTGGATTCTCTCTATCAGGAAATTTTACAAGATTCATAAGACTGTTCTGATTTACTTTTACATGATCAAACATGATTACCTCTTTAAGCAGCTGCTTTTAAAACTGAAACATTTACCCTGACCGCAAAGGGATGGATAAAAACTGCTGCTGTCTGCCCTAAAACAGACGGCAGCAATTGAGCTTCTTAATGAATATTATCGTGATAAAATTGATTTTACTGAATTGAAATTAAAAAAAATCAGTGTAATTCCTGTTATCTTTAAGATAAAAAAAAGAAAAATTATATACCCCCGCTGGGGGCGGGGAAATAATAATAAGAAACTTTGCAGGATATAAGGGGCGGCAGCCCCTTAAAAGCCACCGCAGGGGACACCGCTGTCACACGCAGTGTGACAGCTTTTGAGTTTCTTATGAGATACGATAGTTACATGGGGTGTCGGCATCATAAAATAAACATAATACAAAATATGTATACTTTAATTAATAATTATACGATTCAGACGCTAATAAGAAGATTTATTCATTTTTATATTATTGAGAATACCGATCCCCATCATAATCATGAACAGATTGGAACCGCCATAGGAAAAGAATGAAAGAGGGAGTCCTGTTACAGGCATAATTCCGATAACCATACCGATATTAATGAAAACATGAAAAAATAGTATTGAAACAATACCTATGGCAAGCATCGCTCCGAATTTATCTCTTGTATCAAGGGATATCCGGATTCCCCTGTAGATTATTAAACCGAGAATAAAAAGGAGCAGAAGAGCTCCGGCAAAACCGAGTTCCTCTGCTACAACAGCAAATATAAAGTCTGATGTCTTTTCAGGAAGGAAACCGAGCTGGGTCTGAGTCCCCTGCAGAAATCCCTTACCGAAAAAACCGCCCGATCCTATGGCAACTTTAGATTGTATTATATTATATCCTGAACCATGAGGATCAAGATCGGGATTAAGAAACACAAGAATCCTTTTTTTCTGATAAACTTTAAACCAGTTCTGAATTACAACTGACAATAAAAGTCCCAGTGAAATTACAGCAGTTGGAATATATATCTTCCTCAAAAAACTTTTATTTACAAAGTAATGAGTTATAAATGTTGTAATGGCAATCAAAAGAAGAATACCGGCTACTGTAAAAAGAACATCGACATGTACAAATAACTCTACAATAAAATTCCCCCCTTTGTACCCGGACCACTCCCAGTAGGTTAAAAGCATAGGGAACAGAAATGCAATACCTGCAATAAGAATAATTGAAACAAGATGTGAAACGTCCGATCCGCCCAGAAAAAGCATGGTGAAAAGAACTGGAATAAATATTGCTGCAGTTCCCAAGTCAGGCTGTTTTAATATTATCAGAACAGGAATAAGAACAATAAGCGAAGGTACAAGAAGCTCTTTAAAATTCTTAATATCTCTCTCGCGAAGCTCAAGATATTTTGCAAGAAGAATCACCATGCCAAGTTTCATAAACTCTGAAGGCTGAATTGAGAAAAAACCGAAAGTAAGCCATGAGGAAGACCCCCTGATCGGGCGTCCGAAAATAGTTGTAACGAGCAGAATAAATAATAAAAAACCGTAAATATACAGAGCATAATCACCCAGCACTCTGTAGTTTATTATTGACATTACAACCATAAAGATAATCCCCATAATAAACCAGATTATCTGTTTTTTATATAATCCTTTATTTGCCGCTATAGCCGGATCGAAACCGGCGCTATATATCATTAATATCCCGAAGGTGATGGCAAGGAAAACTGCACCGATAAGAACAATATCCATTCTGTTGAAAAAATCTCTGTTAAACATCTGCTACTTCCTTGAAATGTTTTCCTTATCCTGAGTTTTAAAATACCCCTGCTGAATCAGCTTGCCGAATATCTTATCCGCAACAGGCACAGCCGCAACTGCCCCCCACTGGCCGTATTCGATGAAAACTGTAACGACAATAGAATCATCAGTCTGTTCTCCATATGGAGCGAAACCGACAAACCAGGCATGCTGCGATATATTATCCTTTCTGTTTGAACGTGTCTGAGCAGTACCGGTCTTTCCGCCAATAGCAACCTTATAGCGGTTCATCGATTGTCCCGATCCGCCGATTACGGTATCTCTCATACCCTGTTTTACGATTTCAAGTGTCGTTGGAGAGAGGGGAACTTCACGTAATTTCTCTCTTTTAGTCTCACTTATAACTGTTCTGTTATCCGGCGAATAAATCTGCTTCACAAGATAAGGTTTATAAACTATACCATTATTTACTATTCCGCAAAGCATATTAGCCAACCCAATAGGTGTCGCGGCAAGAAACCCCTGACCAATGGACATATTAATTGTATCACCATCAAACCATGGCTGACCGAATGTCTTTAATTTCCACCTTTGCGATGGTACAAACCCGGAAATTTCGCCTGGTATATCGATACCGGTAATCTCACTTAATCCGAGATAATCCGCATATTTCATCATATTACTCGGTCCGACGCTCATACCGAGATTATAAAAATAAACACTGCAGGACTTACCGATCGCCCAGTAGAGATCAAGGGTCCCGTGCGGCTTAAAGCAGTAAAAATCATGATCGACATATCCCTGAAGTGTGTATTTACCGGAACAGTAATGACTTTTATCAGCATGGGTCTTCTCAGTCTCAAGAGCTGCTATTGCAGTGACAAGTTTAAATGTAGAAGCCGGAGGATATCTTGACTGGATAGATCTGTTTAAAAAAGGTTTTTTCGGATCGGCATTTAAATCACGTATGGTTTTAGAATTATCTTTTGATATAATTGCGTTAGGATCATAACCCGGCTTACTCACCATTGCAATTACTTCACCGGTTGAGGGTTTGATAACCACGACAGTACCGTAATTGTCTCCAAGAGCATCAAATGCAGTCTGCTGAATATCATAATCGATGGTAAGAACTATATTATTCCCGCCGAAAGGGGTCTGACCTACTTCTTCATCTTCAGTCCGGTTATTTACATCAACAATCCTCCGGATAAAGCCGTCTTCACCTCTGAGATGCCTGTCATACTGCTTTTCTACGCCGGCTTTTCCTATATTCTGGTAATACTTATACCCTTGATTCTTAAGACTGTTATACTCTTCCTTGTTTAAACTTCCTGTATAACCGATAGAATGGGCGAAGAGCTCACCATAGTTATAAACTCTTATGGGAGCATCCTCCCAATGTATGTTCTGAAAAACATTTCTGTGTGATGCAATTTTTTCCACCACATCAAAGGGGACGTCATCTTTAAGCAGGAATCTCTCCCATGCATTGCTTTTTTTAATTTCAGCAAGAAGCTCAACAGGATTAATTTCAATAACCGCTGAAAGCCTGGTAAGAACCCCAAGCAGCTCGTCATCACTTTTAAATGACTCGGGGATAGTAGTTAAATTAAACGAAGGACGGTTTGAAACAATTACCGTCCCGGAAACACCTTTCTGGAAATGTCTGTCATAAATCTCACCCCTTGGAGCAGGGATCGGGATGTTATTCTCCATATTGCGGGTTGCCCTGAGACTGTATTCATTCCCTTGAACAATCTGAAGATTTATCAGCTGAAGAGCCAGAATCGCGAAGACAGAGGAAACGCCGATGATGAACATAAGCATTCTCTTCCTGAATGCTTCAAGCATCCTGGCCTTAAGAGAAGTCTGGGACATTTATAAATAACCCTCCCGCTCCAACTCTCCGCGAAATACTTTATCAAATATAAAAAATAGAGGGGGTGCAAGAAGCGCATTATAAAAAGCTTCAGGGATGATTACATGAATAATACTGGAAAGCATACCCTGGGTAAAGATATAGCTCAAGAATAGTGTAATTATCCCCTTCAACAGAGTTGACACGAAAATCAGAAGAATGATAGTGGGTACGTTACTTTTCAGAACAGAACGGCCTATCATCCCGACCATAAATCCAACAGTAAGTTTAGGCAGAGCCAGAAAACCATATGGCGAATTTGAAACAGAATCATGGAATAATCCGCTGACAAAACCGGTAATCTGTCCATTCATAGATCCGAAACTATATCCCACATAAACGACAATTATAAAAATCAGATCAGGCTTAACACCTGCTATTCTTATAACATCGAATGAAGGATGACTCTGTACAAGCAGCGATATCAGAACAATAATTGCTGTAATAATATATGTTACTATCATTTTAACTCCTCAAACAGTTCAAAAAGATCCTTTTCAGGAGCCTTTTTTATTATGAAAACTTCTTCGAGAAGATTATAATCAATAAAAGGTTTTACTATTGCTCTTTGATAAGGACTCGATTCCAGCAGTTCTGACTTAACAACAGTTCCCAGAACCAGTCCCTGAGGAAAAACACCTGCCTGCCCGGAGGTGATGACTAAATCCCCGAATTTAACAGGCGCTGCCCTTGTTATATAATTAACAACACATAAATTGGAGTTGTATGTATAACCTGACAAAAGACCGGGAAATCTGTTTTCTCCGATTTTCACGCCGATTTTAATCTCAGGAGCGATCAACGGCTGAATCCTGGAAACAGAACCTCTTACTTCCACAATTTTACCCACAACACTTTTAACAAGCTCGCGTACGTCACCGTTATTAACAGCCTGATATGCCACGACGGGCATATTTACTTTTATGCCGTCATTATCACCACGGTTGATAATCAGTGTCCTGTACCAGTTATCAGGGTCCTTCGAGATGATAGAAGCAGGGACTGAGTCATACCTGAGCATCTCTTTCATTCCGAGAAGAGTTCTGAGTCTGTCATTTTCTTTTTTTATTTCAGAAATTTCTACATCGATGGATTCAAAAGTCTGAAGCTTCGATCTGGTTAACTCAAGTTCATCTTTCACCCTGTCAAGCTCTGAAAAACCGGCCCAGAGCCTGCTTGTGCCGCCCTGAATGCCGTTATAGCCCTTCTGGAACGGCATGGTGATACCGCTCATAATTCCTTCAAAGGTTAATGTGAATCCGCTACCCTGAACTGATAATGAAATTATACAGAAAAGAGTCAGTGAAATAAAAATCGCTATTGGTTTATGTCTTTCAAAAAAATCCACTGTCTTACTTCAGATTTGCTCTATAGAGATTCTTAATCTCTTCCAGGAATTTACCCGCGCCAAGTACAACACATGTGAGAGGATTCTCTGCCTGAATAACAGGTACACCGGTCTCTTTACTTATATACTTATCAAGACCTTTAAGAAGAGACCCGCCGCCGGTCATTACAATACCGCGTTCAACAATATCCGCTGCAAGTTCAGGGGGAGTCCGCTCCAGAGCATGTTTAACACCTTCAAGGATCATTTCAACAGGTTCTTTAAGTGATTTTCTTATCTCTACTGAATCTATTTCAAGAGTTCTGGGAAGACCTGATATTGCATCACGCCCTCTGAGATCCATTACTTCAACTTTCTTTTCAGGGAAGACATTTCCAAGACGGAACTTAACCTCTTCCGCCATTCTTTCACCTATTACAAGATTGTACTGAGTCTTCATATATTTTATGATAGCTTCATCGAACTCGTCACCTGCGATTCTAAGAGAATCAGCCAGGACCATCCCTCCGAGTGAGATAACCGCTATTTCAGTTGTTCCCCCGCCGATATCAACGATCATGTGTCCAGCAGGTTCATGGATCGGAATATTCGCTCCGATGGCAGCAGCAAGAGCTTCTTCTATAAGGAAAATCTCCCTTGCTCCGGCCTGTTCTGCCGATTCACGGACAGCTCTCTTTTCAACCTCGGTTATTCCCGATGGAACACCTATAACTACACGGGGTCTTACAAGAGTTTTCCGTTTATGCACTTTTGTAATAAAGTATCTTATCATCTTCTCAACTGTTTCGAAATCCGCAATAACACCATCCTTCATCGGTCTAATCGCGACTATATCACCGGGAGTTCTTCCTAGCATTCTTTTTGCTTCATGACCAACGGCCAGAACCTTACCTGTACTTGTCTGAACAGCTACTACTGAAGGTTCGCTCAGCACTATACCCTGACCTTTAACATGTACAAGAGTATTCGCAGTACCAAGGTCTATACCCATATCGTTTGAGAACATACCATAAAAAGAATCGAACATATTAGTAATCTCCCTGAAATAATTTCAATTTGTCTGATCCTCATGTTGTTTAAAATCGATCAACTTAAGAGGAATTGGCGGCACATTTTTTCTTTGCAACTGTCAAACCAGTGGTATTTCAGTGCTTTTCTGTCTGAAATAAATGACACATAAACACTATAAAAAACTGTTTTTGATCAATTGCGTTTTTTATTTTTAATATAACTGATTAACATATGACATAATACACATATTTAAAATTGCTAGTGCATATTTTTTGTCAAGCTTTAAACATGGAAAATAAATTCTCTCTGAATAAAGAAAAAAAAATAATAAAACTACAGCAAACCAAGCAGTTTTTTTACTTCATCATTCCCTGCACCAGCTGCGAGTACTTCACTCAATACAATTTTTGCCTTATCTTTCATACCTAATGCTATATAATTTTTACCAGCCCATATTTTGCAATCCGCGTCATCTCCGAAATTCAACGCCGCAATGAACTGATCTAAAGACTCTTTATATAAATTCTGGCTGTAATAAATTTTCCCCAGATTTGAATATGAAAGCTTCTGGACATATGGATCGTCCGAAGTTTTCAATATTGCCTGAAATGCAATTATAGCATCGGTAAACTTCATGGCGTTCTTCAGAGCTTTTGCTTTAAAGAGCCTGCCCTGGACTGAATCCTCCACGCCCCCTTTTCTGTCAAGGAGATCCAGACCCTCATCAACAGCGCCCTCTGTTAAACACAGAAAAGAATAAAACCGCACATCATCAACCGAGAGCAGATCGGCAGATGATGCCCCTTTCAGCATCGAATAAATAGCTGCATTACTTTTATAACCGGTAAAAAAATAACTCCTCCCCAGGATAAACAGATTCTCCAGGGAAACCTCTTTACCGTCAAGAAGCGCAACTGCTTTACTCATATCTTTAATAGACTGCAAAAAACAGTTCCGCTGTTCAGGGGTAAGATTAAGCAGCATATCATCAAGAAACATCTCTGTAAAATTTCTCCCCGAAAGCGCCAGACCCAAACTATAATATACCCGCGACGAATAAATATACGAGTCGGGATCTACAGGATTTTCCTGCTTATATGATCCGATGTTCTCTGCAAGTTTTCTAAGAGTTTCAATTTTTTCTGCAGAATCAGTTATCAATGAGGCGCGGTTTATCTGCTCTATAATGCGGTTATGACTGACCTTCCAGAACATTATCTTTGTTCTATAGTTGTAACCGGTATAAATAATGGAGACTGAAACAATTGAGAAAAAAATCACTTTAAGAATCTTTCTGTCTTTTTTCTTCGATTTATATCTGTAGTACATTACAATCCTTTTTCATATTCTTTATAATCAGCTTCCACCTTATCGGGGAAACCGGGTGAGTTTTCAATCAGAAACAGTTTTACAGTGCTGTTTCCTTTAAGGGGCAATGCTATATAACCGGGTCCGCTCCATATGTCATATACTTTGTGGAAATCAAACCTGTAAAGCTTTTCATCAATATAAAAATTAACACCGTCAAAATCTGATTCGATTCTCCCCTTGCCTATTCTCTTTATGCTTTTATATCTGGAAAAAGTTGAATCTATGGCACCAACTCCTGATTCATAATCAATTATATTTGACCTGTCATCAAACATGACAGCCGAAACATATTTGCTGCTCTGATCGTCACTCCTTCGAAGCGGATAAATTTCTTCATCGGAACCGGCAGCAGGGGCTTTTTCGGCATAGTCAGACTTTATGCGCTCTGACTGATGATAATCATCTCCGGGCTTAAAAGAACTTCCGGAAGTAATCTCGGTACCGGGAAACTCTTCATAATCATACAGATTTTCGGAATCATCATCAAAACTGATAAATATATCCTCTTCATCCGTATGGGCATCTGTTTCTTCAGTTCTGTCTCCGGGAAAAATCATCTCAACTTCATTTGAATCAGAATCAACGGAACGATGAGAGGACAACCCCGCCGCGCTTTCCGGGTCATTATATCCGGAGACACCGCCCCTTCCTTTTTCGATAAACAGTGCTGAGATCAGAATAAGCAGACCGCACAGAATCAACAAGATTGCTAAATATACCATAAACTACCCCAAGTTTGGTTAGGGAACTCTGCCATCTGAAAATACCGGATAAAAAAATCTAAAATTCTGCAAGCCGGTGTCAAGGTTTTTTCAAGGACAACGGCCGGTTCATCTAAATTTTCCATAAACCGACTTTCAGATATGGACTGCCACTATATACAAAGTCGGACGATTCATTCCCGAACATTAATAATTCCCAGTTATCCGGGTGATATGAACGATATTCCTGCTCTGTAACTGTAAATGAATTTATAGAAGTAAGAATAAAGCCTTTATCAATGAGCAGTTCAACCTTCTGAAGGGAATCTGAATAATCTTTTTTTACTGAAAAATTCTTCTTTTTGTTTCTTGCAAATGTAGGGGGATCAAATACGGCAAAATCGAAATTCACCCCTTTCCTGCTCAACTGCTTTGTCCAGTCAATGGCATCTCCATAAATGAAATCCCGCTGGTCAACTTTCAGCCCGTTAAGCTCATAATTTACTTTTGCTCTATTCAGAACACCCCGTGATAAATCGATATTTACAGCATTCCTGACTCCATTTTTCAATGCATGAACCGAAAAAAGAGCTGTATAGCTGAAAAGGTTAAGCATTCTATCAATCGACTCAGACCCATAAAACTTATGCAGTTTATCACGGATCTCTCTCATGTCGAGAAAAATTCCAGTATTCTGTCCGTTAACAAGGTCTACCCGGGCTCTGACCCCGTTCTGCAAAACTGTAATCCCTTCCGGCGGATAATCGCCATCCAGAATAACACTTTTCCAATTCTCATCGGGAATCTCACCCTTTGACGGAGTCATTCTGTTTTTAGATAGAACTCCTTTGACTGGAACCGGTATCGATTTAATCAAGGAAGGGAGTATTTTGCTGATCACGTTTTTTGCACCTGCAGTAAAATACTGCAGCAGGATATAGCCTGCGTAATAATCGGCAGTCAATCCGTCAACACCATCACCTGAGGTATTGAAGATCCGGAAACAATCGGTTTCGGTCTCTTCAAAGAGCATATTCCTTTTTTCTACTGCTGATCTGAACAGGTAACCAACATCTTTTTTTATATTATCAGAGGGGAGAACCATAAATCTCTTTAATCCTTTCTTCAATCACGTCGAATTTTTTCTCTTTTATAAGCTTATCAGAAACAGGATAGGAGAGCCCGCATGCAACAACTTTTTCAGCACCGAGATATTCTTTAAAATTTTTATTATCAATCCCGCCGGTGGGGATAAGTCCAAAATTAAACATCTTGAACGGAGCTGCTATGGCATTGATATATTCAACCCCTCCTAGAGCGGAAGCGGGGAAAATTTTTATCAGATCTGAATATTTTAATGCTTTATAAAGTTCGCCCGGAGTCGAAACACCGGGAACATAGGGTATGCTGTTTTTTACAGCGGCCTCACAGAGAGATTCATCAAAACACGGAGACACGGCAAAAACAGCACCATACTCTGCCGCTTTTTCAAAATCTGCTGTTTTTAAAACACTCCCCGCCCCCACTATTGCATCTTTGAACTCATTTTTAATAGCCCTGATGCAATTGAATGCATTTTCAGTTCTCAGTGTTACTTCAATTACATTAACACCATTTTTAAGAAGAAGTTCAGCAGTTCTTAACGCGCCGTCAGTTTCATCAAATACACAAACAGGAACAGATTTAACTTTTTGAAGCAGATCTCTAAGCATAACCATCTCCTTTTAACGAATTTCTTATTATTAATCATCGGCTTAAACATCTTTATCAATGACGTTTTGAAAGCAAAAAAAAACAGGGCTGCCTTAACCGGCAACCCTGTCTGAATTTAATAGTCAATTTTAAATAATCAGTCAATTTTAGGATATGAGAGTTCAATATGATTTCCATCAGGGTCGGCGAAAACTATTCTCTGACCTTTACGGATATTTTCAGGACCGAATACTACTTCAATTCCTGTATCCTCAATTTCATCTATCGCATCTTCAAAATCCTCTTCATCCACATAAAAAGAGATGCAGTGTCTTGAATCACTGCTGCTTTTATAACCTTTTACTTCCACTAAAGTGAGAAGTATGTCACCCATTTTCAGAAAAGCCTGCCCTGAATTGCTGATGTTTTCAACTACATCAAAATCGAATAACTCTTTATAAAACTTTATAGATTTATCAAGATCAGAAACAGTGATACCTATATGGTTTACACTTTCTATAACAATCATTTTAACCTCGTCGTTACTGTTCAAAAAAATAATTACGTTTAATAAATTGAATCTAAAATAGACCCTAACCTGTGTCAATAATATAAATGTTTTATTAATAAAAATCCGTCGTTGGGATGAATAATAATTCACCCCTGCGGGTTTGTTCCGGGTGAATGATTATTCACCCCTGCGCGTTTATTCGGGTGAATGATTATTCACACCTGCGCGTTTATTCGGGTGAATGATTATTCACACCTGCGCGTTTATTCGGGTGAATGATTATTCACCCCTGCGCGTTTGTTCGGGTGAATGATTATTCACCCCTACCGGGGATTCCTGCGGAATCCCTACTCTACGGTCACACTCTTTGCCAGATTTCTCGGCTGATCGACATCGCAGCCTCTGTAAACCGCTATATAATATGATAACAGCTGCAGCGGTATTACCGAGAGTATAGGTAAAAGCGCTTTATGTACATCGGGTATATAAATTACATGATCCGCATATTTTACTATATCTTTATCGTTTTCCGTAGCTATGGCGATGATCCTGCCTTTTCTGGCACGAACCTCTTCCATGTTACTTATAATTTTGCTGTAAATCTCATCTTTCGGCGCGATAAATACTACGGGCATCTCCTGATCTATCAGGGCGATTGGACCGTGTTTCATCTCTGCAGCGGGATAACCCTCAGCGTGAATATATGAAATTTCTTTAAGTTTAAGGGCTCCCTCGAGAGCTACCGGGAAACTGACTCCTCTCCCGAGATAAAGAAAATTACTTTTATCCGAATATACCTCTGCAATCTCCTTGATCTTTTCGCTTGTTGAAAGAATAGTTTTAACAAGCTCGGGAAGCTTTACAAGATCATTGAGTATAGCGCTCCCCTCTGTAAATGACATCTCCTTTTTCCTTGCCAGAAGAACGGTGAGTAAAACTATAACTGTAATCTGGGAAGTAAACGCCTTTGTTGATGCTACACCGATTTCAGGGCCGGCATGAATATAAACTCCTCCGTCAGATTCACGGGCAATGGTACTTCCAACAACATTTGTAATCCCCAGTACCTTTATCCCCTTGGCTTTTGCCTCTCTCATAGCGGCGAGAGTATCAGCAGTTTCGCCTGACTGGCTTATTGTAATTACAAGGTCACCTTTTTTCAAAACAGGTTTTCTATATCTGAATTCGCTTGCGTATTCAACTTCCACCGGTATCCGGGCATACTCTTCAATCAGATATTCAGCAACAAGTCCTGCATGCCATGATGTTCCGCATGCGATAAAGATAATTCTTTCAATATTACTGAAATCTTCATCAGATAGCCTCAGGCCATCCAGTTTAACCTTCGCTTCATCAAGAAGAATCCGGCCTCTGAAAGCATTAGTAATTGTCTCCGGCTGTTCAAATATCTCCTTAAGCATAAAGTGGTCATAACCATGCTTCTCGATAGATGCAATATCCCAATCGATAGACTCTATATCTTTATCTATTCTGTTCTTTTCAAGGTCATATATCCGGTATCCATCTTTCCGCACTTCAACAACTTCACCATCACCAAGATATATAACTTCACGTGTATGTTCTATTACAGCACTTACGTCAGAGGCGATGAGCATCTCGCCATCTCCAACACCGAGCACTAGCGGGCTCCCCTTTCTTGCCGCGATAAGAACATCGGGGGTCTTCTTTGACATAACCACAAGTCCGTATGCCCCTTCTACACTCTGGAGAGCTTTAATAACAGCATCAAGCAGCGGTAACTCTTTCTTATAATGCTCGATAAGGTGAACAACAACTTCAGTATCTGTTTCACTTAAAAATTTATGCCCTCTTCCGATCAGTACTTCTTTAAGATCCTTGTAATTTTCAATAATCCCGTTATGTATTATAACAAGCTCGTTATTACAATCCCTATGAGGATGCGCGTTGACATCGGAGGGTTCACCATGTGTTGCCCATCTTGTATGACCAATACCGGTGGTGCAGTTTTTAAGGCTCTCATAATCTATTACCGAATCAAGAACGGCAATCTTCCCGGCTCTCTTCTGCGTAAAAAGCTCCCCGTTGCAATTCACCGATATTCCCGAAGAGTCATAGCCGCGGTATTCCAGTTTTTTAAGAGAGTTTATTATTAACTCAGCTGCACTTTTATGGCCAATATATCCGACAATTCCGCACATTCAATTCTCCTTACTAAAATGAATTTATTATAAGTATTTATTCCTCAACTGTTCTACAGTGTAAATGCTCTATTATCCCCGCCGCCTGAGATGGCGGGGATATACAATTTTTATTTTACACTATAAAACATGCTTAAGAATAATTTTTAATTTAACACTAATCTGTTTTTAATCCGCTGAATCAGTTATTCTAACCGATTCAAGATAAAGATGAACAGTTCTTTCATAATCCGATTCAGTTATTCTGAACTTTTTTATCCTTCCGGACAGAAAAAACAGAAGCTTGTTTCTTTCAACCTCTTTTATATAGTCTCCCCCTTTTTCTGCAAACCATTTAATACTTGCATCACCTGCCGGTCCATGAATCTGAAGCCAGTTGTAATTATAGAGATCGCTGGAATAGTACCTTTTTTCAAAAACATCCGGTATTGAAATTTTATAATCACCACCTGTTTGAACCTCCTTTCCGATCATATCAGTCAATAAGCGGTGCAATCTGTTTCTATACAGCTTTCTGCTGCCGAAAAGACCCGCATCCCAATTGCCGTACATTTTCTGCAAAGTAAAATAGTTATTCCGTTTATCCGGATAACTCTCCGTACCATACAGGCCGGGAATAATAAGCAGCGGCAGTAAAAATATAGTCAGGTATAATCTGAACTTAACTGACGGCATTATTCTCACTTACCTGGTATATCCCCTGCTGAAATTCAGCAGCAGATTTTTCAGCTTTATCGAGAAGCTGTCCGGCATTATTTATAATCTGCTCAGATGATTCAACAATTTCATGTATACCGGAAACCATTGCTGTAATAATACCATTAACGTTTTCCACTGCCCTGTTTGTATTTTCAATTGCACGTTTCTGTTCATCTGTTCCGGTGGCTATATTTCTTGAAAGAGTGAGAGTTGAACTCATCTGACCAATCATCTCTGCTATCTGATTTTCCTCCAGTTTCAAACTCTTCTGAAGTTCCTCAATTCTGGCGGAACTCTCCTCCATTTTTGTGATCATGCTCATAATAAGAGGTATTGTGGAACTTATAACCTCCCGTGTCCCTGTCATAGTCTGAGTACTCTTTACGGTTATCGACATTATATCTTTTACACTGTCCGTAGTCTGCACGGCAAGTTTACCGATCTCATCCGCAACTACGGCAAAACCTCTCCCCTGATCTCCGGCACGGGCTGCCTCAATACTTGCATTCAGAGCAAGAAGATTTATTCTATCTGCAATATCAACAATCATATTTATTGTACTGACGATTCTGTCATTCTGAATATTAAGCTCTTCAACAGCCTTTTCCACCCTGTCCAGAAAGTCCCTGCCTGCCTTTGAATTTTCAACTGTCTCTTCTATTCCTCTGCTGGTATCGGCAAGATGACTCTTTGTCTGAATTTTAATACTCTTAAGGTCTGTTAAAATTACATCCATCCTTGAGTTTTCATTAATCTGTGTCGATGCGCTGTCTGCTATATTTTCAGATGCACTCTGAAGCTCCTCCAGGGTCGCGGAAATCTCTTCATATGTAGAAGCCTGTTCCTGCATCTTTTCATTAAACTGGTCCAGTATAATTTTCTGCTGTTCCAGGCGCTGAAAAAGATCATTCACATTTTCATGAATTTCTCCCGATATTTCGCTCTGACTTTTAGACTGGTTTAAAATAATCTCCTGCTGCATTAAAGTCTGACTATCAAACTTCATAATTATCGGAATATTTAAATATACTGCCAGTGATATCAGAATCATCATAAGCAGATAATAGATTTCACGAAGAAACATAACTCCATGGTATACCTTGCCGTCTTTGATTGAATACATGTAATAATCGACGCCATTACTCTCTGCCAGATAAATAAATGCCAGCCAGCTCAGGAAAAGGAATACAGCCATAGTAATAAAGATCCGCCGGCTGTAAAGGAACTGCAGAATAATAAGAGAAGCAACCGTTATTGCCGCAAGATGATAACCTTCAGCAGCATAAGCCCAGTCGAAATTACGGACATAAACGTATCGTACAAGTGAATTAATCAGCAGTGTGAGAGCAGCCACGGTCCATGAAAGCGCCATAGCTTTTTTCCCTTCTTTTTTTCTTTTATAGATTAAAAAAGCGAGGAAAAGAACTATACAATTAATCAGAGCAGGACCGGCTATAGTTTTAGCATTCTGCCCGGCTAGAAACTGAAATAAAGCTGCAAGTAATGAAATTATCAAATAACCGAAAAAATAAATAATGCTCCCTTCCAGTTCAAGAGATTCTCTAGCTGTAAGCTGTCTATTATTCATACTATTTATCCCGGAATTATTATTTGTTCTGATTGATCCACAAATAGAAGTTTTAGTCAATTAAAATCATAAAAATTAATATTATTGCACTCTTTAATTGCCTGAACCATGGTAAAGCGGCAGAGAATTA
>PGXT01000013.1 GCA_002839285.1 Spirochaetae bacterium HGW-Spirochaetae-5
TATTACGGACTGCAGAGTAAAATTGACAACAGAAAGATGACTGTAATCCCTCCGCTCCTTTCGTACTTCGAAACGGACGGATCAGAGGAGACTTCGTACATTGTATTTCCATTGTACTATTCATCACTCAAACCGGGAAAATCCGACCGGTCCATTCTGTTCCCCTTTATTTGGTGGGGGAAAGATAACTACAGAAATTCAGACAGTTCCTATCAGACTATATTCCCGGTATTTTATCACAGCAGTGAAACCAATCTTAAGACAGGTTCAGGGGAGTACCTCTGGATAAATCCGCTCTTTGTCAGCTGGCGCGATAAAGCGTCACAGAGTGAAGAGGTAGAACATATGTGGTGGGTCCCCATTGTTCCGTTAACTTTTAACTATGTAGACCGCTACTACGGACACCGGAATATTTTATGGCTGTTGGATTACTCATGGAGCATCAATAACGGAGAGGATCAGATGGAGAGGTTCTGGTTTCTCCCCTTTGCTTTATGGAGAAGAGGGAATGACGGATACACTGCATTTTTACCGCCGTTGTATATAAACAACAGACACCGTAACGGTGATTACTACTATCATCTCCTCCCCATCGGCGCAACCTGGAGAGAAACCGAATACGGATATGACGGGAAGGGGAATGATATTATCCGGCAGACTGTGACTCCGCTTTTCGCAAGGCGAACAGTAACAGATGACAAAAGCGGTGAGGTTACATACTCAAACTTCTGGCTTCCGGTTGTTCCTCTTTTCTTCAGAAGCAGCGACAGCACTGAGGGAACACATACAAATATCGCATTGCTTATCGACTGGGAGAGCGGCATAGACGGCTCGCTGAAAAACTTCTGGCTTGCACCGCTGATTTTCCATCAGACCGGCGATAGCGGGTACAAATATTATCTCCCATTTTATTGCCGGCCTTCAGGTGCAACAGAGCAAGAGGGGACCTCTTTCGGATTATTCCATTACTACAACTGGCGCGAATCGGGGAGTACGGTCTGGTCCTGGCTGTATTACAGTGACAGTGATTCAGTAGATAAACTGCCGGTTAAAGGTGAGGGGGTGCCCGAAGGTAAGGAGGAGTTTTACTATACTCATTTTCTTCCGGTATACTGGTCATGGAGAACACCGGCAAGTGAAGGGCAGCTTATACTCCCCCTTATTTATAATTATAAGGATAAACAGACCAATATACATGTTAACCTCACAGGCTTCGCGCGTAAAACATATTTCGGGCCCTTTAATCCCGATGTTGCAGTGGGCCTTGCAAATAAAAATGATACTTGGTATCTTGATACAGACCTGTCGTGGTTTTACGATGTATGGAGCTTCTCGGGAAGAGTCCCGATCCGTAACCCATTTAAAGATAAAAAAGACAGCCGGGCAGTAAATGACAATCTCACTGCTGCAGAAATAGATGGTGCAGATAAAACAGAGGCCGATCGGGCAGAGATCGATCAGATAGCTGATGATATGAAAAAAATATCATCATCCAAAAATAAGGGGAGAAAGTCCGCTGCAGCTGAAGACAGGAATACAAAAAAAGCGGCAGAAACTGATATAGTCCCGGAAAAGAGTTCAGCAAGAATTGTCGCGAAAAAAGAGATGAACAGGGAGAGCTCGGAATACTTCTGGGGATGGAAGATCCTCTTCGGATGGATGGCATACGAACATGCAGATTCACAGAGACACTTCAGGCTGCTGCCGCTGACATGGTTTACCTGGGACGAGAAGGCCAATGATAAACTCTATGTGTTCCTTCCATTTTTTCTTTCATATGAGTCGGAAGAGACAAAAGAGGAATACTTTGTCGTGGCGCCGTTCTATGCCTCACAGAAGCAGGACCGGTCATACGCAAAGGCATACCTTATCAATCTCTACTGGGACGAGTACACAGCCGAAGAGGATTACTACGAGAAGACAATACTCTGGCCCTTTGTAAACTGGTACAGCTCCCCCGATAAAAGCGGTTTTAGAATACTCCCCATAGTGTGGCATAAGACATGGAGGGAGGAGGGGGAGGAGTCATCCCGTACATTATCTCCGCTCTACTACAGTAAAGATGTGAAGAGTATTGAAACGGGTGATTACCTGACACGGAACAGAATAAATCCCTTGTATTATTCAGACGAAGAGTCTGCTTCAGGAAATTATTCATACTCACTCTTTGTTCCGCTCATCCCTCTTTTTTATCACGGGAAGGAATCGGATTCACGCATGTCATCTGCTACAACAATTACACCGCTGTTTTATTATAACAGCGAAAAGATCAAGGGGGAGGAGATATCCTACAGCAGTTCAACACTGCTCTTTCCTCTGCTTCCGGTTTTCTACAGACATAGTTCAGGCGAGTATAGTCACTGGAATTTCCTTGGTGTACTAGACCGCTGCAGCGATAAAGATTACAGCAGATTTTTTCTATTCCCCGTTTACTATACAACAGAAGAGAGCGGTGAAAAGCACAGCAATATACTGGGGATAATAGACTGGAGCAGCAGCGAAGACTCAAGCCGGTTTTTCATCTTCCCATTGTATTACTCGACAGAGGAGAGCGGTGAAAAACATCATAATATACTCGGTATAATAGACTGGTGGACCGGCAGTGAAGGTGTGGAGACATCCATGGTGTTCCCTCTCTACTGGTGGAGCGGCGACAGGGATGGGAGCAGTCTTGTACTCTTCCCGTTATTCTCCTACTTTAATAATGAGCCGGGAGAGAAGACACGCTTTGTCGCCGGCGCGTACTGGCATGAATCTCCAACTTATGAAAGGCAGAATTTTCTATATCTATTCGATCATAAAAAATATATCGATGAGCGGTATCCAAGAGATGAATATTCAATGCTTTTTACAACCATGGAGCTTGAAATAACTCCGGAGATAAAAGAGATGAGGCTTCTCTGGGGGACTCTGTTTAACTATGAAAGCAGCAGAAAATACAACAGTTACGAAGTGGATGCATTTTTGTGGCTGGCCGGTATTTCAAGCCATGGTGAAAATTTTCATAACAGGGTACTTCCGCTCTACTGGTACTCCTCAGATGTAGATTCATCAACTCTTGTTGTCCCTCCGGTGCTGAGCTATTTCAGCAGTGACAGCAATGGAGATTTTGATCTTGCACTCCTTGGACTTGTCTATTACAGAAATGAAAATAAGTACGCCGGTGAAGACAGAAGAATGTGGCTCCTGGGAACACTGTATAACGAAGTAAAGGTTCCTGAAAGAAAGTATCATGCACGCGGGAGCCTGTGGGGGATTCTATGGGATTACGAAACAGAGGGTGATACAGGATTTGCCAAGTTTACAATTCTTAAAGGATTATATAAATACAAAAAAGATAAGGGGGAGTCTGAACACACGTTGTTCTGGTTTATCTGATGGTCCTGTTCCGCCCCTATCCGCCCTATCGGGCACCTTTCCCCACGGGGTGGGAGAAAGGGTAGCTGTAAATATTTCCTGTTTCTTCTCCTCCCATTCATGGGGGAGATGGCCAGCGGCCAGAGGGGGCGGGGCGCACGTTTCTCCGCCCATCCGGATTTTTTCCTGTTAAATTCTTGACATTAAAGAGCAGGAATAAGCAAACTGCCGACCGGAGAGTCTGTATAATGAAAATACCTGCTTTAACAGGTACAGTTGTTTTAATGATGCTCTTCTTCGCCTCCTGCGGGAATCTGGTGAACGATGAGCTGTTAAATGACAGAGAGACTGTTCCTCCGGGTTTAACAGGAGACGGTTTTGGTACAATTCTTGACGGGAATTTTTCAACTTCAGGGAAAGTGCTGGTCCGTTCGACCGGGAGTGAGGGGTATTTTTTATCAGCTACAATTAAAGATGAGAATGACAAAGATAATATCTGGCTCTCGTATATAAATAATATCGCCGAAAGAAAATGGTCTGCCCGCCTTCAGAACAGCGGAACCGATGACCGGTTAAGCAGAATAGAAGTAATAGATAATGATAACATTCTTCTCTTTGCTGACAGGTATTATTCTTCAGAAACGAACCCCGATATAGTAATAGTAAAGGTCAACAGTAGCAGCGGGATAGTCTGGCAGCGCTGTATCGGGAGCGAGGAGAAAAATCTGGTCTACGGTACCCTCCTCACATCTGATGGGGGTTTTCTTCTGACGGGAATTACTGTTATTGAAAAAACTGAAACAGATCCGGGGGTATTTAAGCCCTATGTTTTAAGAATTGATAAGTACGGAAATATTCTCTGGAAAAAGGATTATAAGAAATTTTATAATATAGCAAGACCCGCAGAGATAATAAGTCTTGGTAATGATGAGTATCTGATTTCAGGCACAGTAACCGATCCTGAAAACAGTAATATTAATGGTTTTTACTGCACAATAGACGGCAGCCTTCAGACGGGCGGGAAAATAAAAAAAACACGTTATATCAAACTTGAAGATGCTAATATTTCGATGCTCGGCTGCATCAGCACCGGTGAAAATATAACCAGCGTCATAGCGGTTAAAAGCGACACATCCGATGAGTTCAGTATTCTTTCAATGAATAAGAAAAATTTAAAGCTGGTTTCCAGGAAGAGTTATTATTTCTCCGATTTTCATTTACAGGGTGCAGTTATAAATGTAAAAAATGACAGCTTTTTACTGGCAGGTATGATTAAATATCTTAAAGGGAAGGGGATTTATACAATCCGTTTCGGAATGGATGGATCTATAAAGGAACTGCAGACTAAATATTATGACGCCAGCGGATATAAGTTCATTACTCCAGGTTTCAGCAAAATAGATGAAGACTCAAATGTTACATTCATAAGCAGACTGGATAATCCCGGTGTATCCAAATATCTCTTTATAGACAGGTTCCGGACCTTTTCATCACTAAAGTCCTCTCAGTCTAAAGTTGTAGTGGTAATTGATGATGGTACAGAAGAGATCGACACGGGGATCGATGGAGAGGATGTTGACGTTGAAGATGAAGAATCAATCATCGAGGAGAAGGCCGATCCCGGACTGTTTTTTAAGCGATACTGAAAACCCCTTCCTGAAATTAATTCTTTTATAAAAATATAAATACTAACTTTGTTGAAATATCATACCGATATGAGTAGTGATTCCGGTAATAAAAATAAATAATTTTATTTTAATTTCTTAACATATATTTTATTCAAAATAAAAGATTATATCCCCGTTCCTGCGTCGGGGAGAATAGAGTATTTTTTTATCATATTTAAGTTCAGAAATTATTACTGAAAAAGTTTTTATTCTCAAGCAAAAAGAACATACTGCTTTATAATAATTTTTTTTTACAGATGATTGGGTTTTGTCAATCGGGACGGTGAATAAGCTGTAATACTTTTTATGCTGAGCTATGAGATAAGATTTTATTGCCGGATGAAATTCAAACGTAAGGCGGTATTAAATGTTCTACCCCATGCTTAATACTAAGGTCAGCGCAGTGGCTGAGAAGGTGTACAGAGAACTTGGTGCCGGCCTGCCGGATAAAGTCTACAAAGAAAGCCTGATTCACGAGCTTGAGGAAGCTGATATCAGTTATGAAAAGGATCCGTTTATACCTATAGATTACAAGGGACGTGTTCTTGAATCGGGTATACATGCATGCTTTATCATCGAAAACAGAATAGTCCTGTATGTTAAAAACTCATCAAAAAGCGGAGGGTATCATACCAATCAGCTTTACAGCTATATGAGGCTTAGCGGGATAAGATGCGGCATGATACTCGACTTCAACAGCAGTGAATTTGCAAAGGTCGTGAGAGTCTTTATGGTACCGGAGAAGCGGGATTAAAAGAGAATCATCCTGCCCGATCAACGCTCTCCCGGCGTCAGCCCGGGAGAGGCCGTTTCCTGTCATTGCGGCATTAGTCTATCCCTGTCCGTCAGGTGTGCAAGCGAAGTGACGCACGGGTCAGACGAACCCCGCGTTCTTGATAAAATCCACAATGCATATGTCTAAACCGCAGACGACAGCGGTTTAAGTGATAGCCCATGATTTCGAAACTAAAAATCCGTGTAATCCCATAATCCGCGTAATCTGTGATTCAGACAATATATGTAAAAAGTACGTTCCCCGAGTGTTTCGTACCTCGATACACCCCGCGGGCACCCGGGGAGCGCCCTTTATTTTTTGTGCATACTACAGCGGTTTAAGTAATAGCCGATGATTCCGCAACTAAAAATCCGTGTAATCCTTAAATCCGCGTAATCCGTGATTCAGACATTCTGCATTTCATCCTTGAATCCGGCGTTAATATATAAAAATGTAGTTTTAAAAAATCTTGACTTCTATGCATGAAATTTGCATATTTTATCCGGGCTTCATATTTTTAGATAGAGGAGGCAAAGGAATGTACGCGATAGAGTTTGAAACCATTATAAAAAATAAATATATAGAACTTCAGAATGCTGATGACCTGATCAATAAACAGGTTCGGGTTATTGTTCTTGTGGATGAGAATAAGATAGCATTGAAAATTCCGGAAGACAGAATTGCCGATGAGCGTATGAAACTTGTATTTGCAGATGCAGTGGATTTGAAAATTGATAAAGACATTGATGTCGATTCACTGTGTAATGAGGTTAACGGGTGATTTTTTTAGATACCAATATTTTAATCTATGCTTCTGTTAATCAGACTGTATAACAAGAGGAGAAATCACAGAACCTGCTTCTCGAATTAATAGCAGGTAATAGTCTTCTAATTTCTCCTCTTGTTATACAGGAATACGTTTTCACGCTGAATAAACTAAAAATTAATCCAGAGTTGATTTATAATAAGTCTATTGCTTTTGAGAGATACTGCAGGCATTATATTGATAGCAGGATTATATCAGATGCCACTTTTCTTGCGTCACAGATTGATAGTTTCGGGAATATTAATGATATAGTTCATCTAAAGTACGCTGAAAATTATTGCACAAAATTAATTACATATGATGCTGATTTTAATAAATTGAAGCCATTTTCAAAAATTGAAATCGATATATTATCGTAAATTATAAAAGTGTATTAGCAGAAATGTTGTAATACAAATGCTGTTGCCGTCTTATAATCTTCTGTTGTGAAGGAAAAAAAAATAGCAAAATTATTTACCTTAATCTACCCTCACCCGGCATTAGTCTATCCCTGCCTGTCAGGCGTGCCAGCGGCAGCGATGCACGGGGCAGACGTAACCCCGCGTTCTTGATAAAATCCACAATGCATATGTCTAAACCGCAGACTACAGCGATTTAAGTGATAGCCCATGATTCCGCAACTAAAAATCCGTGTAATCCCATAATCCGCATAATCCGTGATTCAGACATTCTATACTGCATTTAATCAACATAATAAATTACTTTACATAGCAAAAGCGGCGGTAAATGAAGTAAATTGACTTAAAAAATTAATTTGTAATTAGATAAAATGTATAAGGAGATATAAATGGTAAATCTAATACTTTGCGGCGGCAGCGGAACCAGACTATGGCCCCTTTCAAGGCAGGCCTTCCCTAAACAGTTTGTAAAACTTATAAATAATCGTTCACTGTTTCTCGAGACTGTTGCCCGGAATGATAAGATGTTTGATAAATTCTGTATAGTAACTAATAAAGATCACTATTTTCTTGCAGAACATCAGATGGATGACGCGGGCATTGATAAAGAGAGATGTTTTGTCCTTGAACCAATGGGGAGAAATACAGCACCAGCAATTGCCCTTGCCTGTTTTAATTATAACGCCGATGAGATTATATTCGTGACTCCGTCGGATCATCTTATAACAGATTCTTCCGCATATAAAGAGAGAGTGGAAATTGCGGTAAAATCCGCAATGACCGGTGCGCTGGTGACTTTTGGCATTAATCCTGAATACCCGGAAACGGGGTATGGCTATATCGAAGCAGGAATTAACGTTTCAGATTCCCTGTTCGGAGTTAAAAGCTTCAGGGAAAAACCGGATATTGCTACCGCTGAAAAATATGTAAATGATGGAAATTATTACTGGAACAGCGGAATGTTTGTATTCAAAGCCGGGGTGTTCCTTGACGAGCTGAAAAAATATTCACCGGAGATATATGAAAAAACATTGATCGCATATAATTCGGCAGCACGTGACGGTGACGATAAAAATCTGAAGATTTCAATACTTGAAAAAGATATGAAGGATATCCCTTCGGACAGTATTGATTATGCTGTTATGGAGAAGTCGGATAATGTTTATGTTGTATCCTCGGAGATAGGCTGGACCGACCTGGGGAGTTATGACGCGATTTACGATATAATTGATAAGGATGAAAACGGAAACTCCATAAATGAAAATTTAATACAGGTTAAATCAAAAAACAATCTGGTTCTGTCAGATGACAGAAAATTAATACTCATAGGTGTTGAGGATCTTATAGTAGTAGATACAGATGATGCAGTGCTTGTGGCAAAAAAAGGATTTTCTCAGGACGTAAAGGATGTTGTGGGGATGCTTCAGAAGGGGACAGATTCGGAGAATGAGATGACCCTTCTTCATACCACAGTGCACCGTCCGTGGGGTAAATATACAATACTTGATGAATCGGAAGGATACAAGGTAAAAGAGATAACAGTAAAGCCGGGGAAGAGGCTTTCGCTGCAGAAGCATGCCCATAGAAGCGAGTACTGGGTTGTAGTAAAGGGGGATGCGGTAATTCAGATTGGCGATATTGAGTATAAAAAGCAGTCTGGTGAATCGGTGTATATACCTGCAGGTGAAAAGCACAGACTTACGAATGCCGGTTCCGGTCTGGTTGTTATTATTGAAACACAGGTTGGCGGGTATCTTGGAGAGGATGATATTGTCAGGATTGAGGATGATTTTAACAGGGGATGATCAATTGATGAACATCCATTAACCTTAGGATGTCGTTCAGCATGAACAGTACATATCGAGCGAAGCGGGCGGTAAAAGGATTAACCACAGACTTGTGCTGAGCTTGTCGAAGTGCCGGGGGGAACATGCAAAAATAGTCTCATATATCAAAAACCTGCAGAGCATCCCGGGCTTACCCCTCGATAAACCCTGCGGGCACCCGGGGAGCGCCCTTTACTCTTTGTGTATACTACTGTGATTCAAGTGATAGCCTATGATTCCCGAGCTGAAAATCAGTGTAATCCTTTAATCTGCGTAATCCGTGATTCAGACATTTTATCCTTGAATTCAGGATTGATGATTCCAGGCGTTGAGTTTTTTTTATTGACTTTAGAATTAAATGGGCCGTATTTTATATACTGAAAGACTTAAGTGAATTGTGTAATAATGCAGACGCCGTAAATACAGTAATCATAACCTGAGGTAATACATGCGCCTTACAGAATTTCAGAGAAAAAAAATTGTGGATGCCATAATGACGCAGTTTGGATCAGAAGCTGAAATATATCTTTTTGGTTCAAGAGTTGACGATAACAAAAAAGGCGGAGATATCGATCTGCTGGTTGCTGTTCATGGTAACAGCGGTGATCTTGAGTTGAAAAAAATAAAATCTGTTACAGGAATTCAATTTGCAATTGGTGACCAGAAAATTGATTTAATTGTGACTCCCGATATCAGCTGTGATTCGAGGCTAGTTGTTCGTGAAGCTGTTAGAACAGGGGTGAGATTATGAATGACGTAATACTGGCAAAAGTTGAATTATCAAAAAAAAAATGTGATTCTCATCTGGAAAAGATGAACAAAGCATCTGTCGGGCTTAAACCGGTTTTTCCTCTGACAGAGCATGCGTTGAAAAATTTAGCTGACGAAACAGTCACTCTTCTTGATCAGTTTCTGTATCGGTTTATGAAACTTCAGGATGCAATGGGAACGAGATTTATACCGGTAATAGCCGGACTAATAATCGGCAATAATGATCCAAGGCCGTTTATTGATAATCTGAATATACTTGAAAAAAACGGAGCAATAGATTCTGCTGAAAAATGGCAGGAATTGAGGAATTTAAGAAATAGATTAGCTCATGAATATCCTGATGATATCGGACAGACAGCAGATGCTTTCAATATGCTGATGACAGAATGGACGTATTTGCGTGATATGTATCTATCGATTAAGGGATATTTTGATCAAAGATTGGCCACAGATAAACACAGATAAAGGCATGGGATAAACACAGATATGTGTGTTGTTAAAAGAGTAAAAACCACATCCTTCATCTGTGTTAATCGAGCGAAGCGGGCGGTAAAACTGCATGAATAAACTCATTTTCCAATAATTAGCAATAGATACTTGATTTTTATCCGCAGGAATTTTTTTTAGTGTATATATTAAAATATGGAATAAATAATGAGCAAATTAAAAGTTGATCATGTCTTCACATCCGAATCTGTAAGTGAGGGTCACCCCGACAAGATTTGTGATCTGGTATCTGATGCCATACTTGATGAATGCCTCAAGCATGACCCTAAAAGCCGTGTTGCATGTGAAACAGCAACATCAACAAACTTTGTGGTAAATATAGGCGAAATAACCTGTGACGGGTGGCAGAATTCATGGACAATCTGCTGATATTGCAATGGGTGTAGATGAATACGAGGGACACGAACAGGGTGCAGGCGACCAGGGAATGATGTTCGGCTACGCCACTACTTCAACACCGGAACTTATGCCGGCGCCTATTCTTTACAGTCACCTGCTTTTAAACAGGCTGCAGGATATAAGAAAGAAAAAAGTAATATCATATCTCCGCCCTGATTCAAAGTCTCAGGTATCGGTAAGACACGTGAAGGGGATTCCTACAGAGATAACATCCGTAGTTATATCCCACCAGACAGATGAAGTATCACTTGATCTGATTCGAAAAGACCTTATTGAAGTTGTAAAGGATACTTTATCATTCACACGACTTCTTACCGATAAGACAGAATACTATATTAACCCCACAGGAAAGTTTGTAATCGGTGGACCTCATGGGGATGCCGGGCTTACCGGACGTAAAATCATAGTCGATTCATACGGCGGAGTAGGGTGCCATGGCGGCGGCGCATTCTCAGGGAAAGATCCGTCCAAGGTTGACAGATCGGCAGCATATTACGCAAGATATGCCGCAAAGAATATTGTAGCAGCAGGGCTTGCCGATAAATGTGAAATACAGGTAGCATATGCAATTGGCGTATCTAAACCGCTGAGCATAAATGTAAGTACCTTCGGTACTGCAAAGGTGGATGAAGAGAAAATTCAGCAGGTGCTTGAATCCGAAGAGATTTTCTGCTTTAGACCGGCAAAGCTGATACAGGCGCTGGGGCTGATGAATCCGAAGGGGTGGTGTTACCATAACACTGCTGCTTATGGTCATTTTGGACGGGATATTTTCCCATGGGAGAAAACCGATAAAGCGGATGAATTGAAGAGGGTGTTGTTGTAGGGGGGGAGAGTCTAAAGTTGAAAGGGGAAAGTTGAAGGCAGTCTAAAGTTGAAAGATGAAAGTTGAAAGTGTCGAATTACAAACTTTGCCCTTTCAACTTTAGACTTTAGTCTTAGGGGAAAGTGTCGAATTACAAACTTTTCACTTTCCCCTTTCAACTTTCAACTTTAGACTAAAAACCTTCGACTTTTACTCAAAATTTGTATAAATCCTTCCCAGGTCAATATTAGAGTTGACTTTTTGAAAAAGACGTGATTTTATAAGTTTTCATTTTTTTAAGTGCTTATTTTATGAATTCAAGTATATTAATCTTAATAGTAAATACTACTTGTGCATATTAATCTTATTAGGGATATTTTATGAAAGGAATAATTCTGGCCGGCGGCACAGGCACAAGGCTCTACCCTGTTACGCAGGTTGTCTGTAAACAGCTTTTACCTATTTATGATAAACCGATGATTCATTATCCTCTTTCTACTTTGATGCTGGCGGGGATAAAAGATATACTGATAATATCTACACCTGAAGATACCCCTGTATTTAAAAGAGTTTTAGGTGATGGGAGTCAGTACGGTATTTCGCTTAGTTATGCAGTACAGGAGAAACCCAGGGGGCTTGCGGATGCTTTTATTGTGGGTGCTGATTTTATCGGTAAAGATAGGGTATGTCTTGTTCTTGGTGACAACATATTTTATGGTAATGGATTATCTGAACTTCTTAGAAAAGCAATAAATGAAAAGGATGAAGCTACTGTTTTCGGTTATTATGTCAATGATCCCGAACGTTATGGTGTTGTTGAGTTTGATGGTAATCATAAAGCTATATCAATTGAGGAGAAGCCGGAAAACCCTAAGTCAAACTATGCAGTTGTCGGGCTATATTTTTATAATAATGATGTAGTGGATATAGCGAAAAATCTTAAACCTTCACCACGTGGTGAGATAGAAATAACGGACGTAAACAAGGCTTATCTTGAACAGGGTAGGCTAAATGTACAGATAATGGGGCGCGGTTATGCCTGGCTGGATACCGGAACTCACGAGTCGATGCACGAAGCATCTTCTTTTGTAAAGATAATTGAAGACCGAAAGGGGCAGAAGATTTCATGTATTGAAGAGATTGCTTATGTAATGGGATATATCGATGAAAAGCAGCTTCGTAAACTTGCCGAACCATTAATGAAGTCCGGTTATGGAAAATATCTTTTAAATATACTGGAAAACAGATAATGCCTTTTACATTTAAGCAGCTTGATATTCCGGGTCTTGTTCTTGTTACCCCCAAAGCTTTCAGCGACAGCAGGGGATTTTTCCTGGAAACATATAAAAAATCAGATTTTAAAAATTCAGGTATAGATACTGAATTTATGCAGGATAATCATTCTCTTTCATCTAAGGGTGTTCTCCGCGGGCTACATTACCAGAAAGAGCCATATTCTCAGGCAAAGCTTGTCAGGGTTATAAAGGGGAGTGTATATGACGTCGCCGTTGATATAAGAAAGTCGTCACCTACTTTTAAACAGTGGATTGCCGTTGAGCTTTCTGATGAAAACAATAATATGCTGTATATACCTGAAGGTTTTGCCCATGGTTTTACAGCACTTGCTGATGATGTTCACCTGGTGTACAAATGTTCATCTGAATACTCTCATCAATATGATGCCGGTATAAGGTGGGACGATCCGGAGATTAATATTCAGTGGCCCTTTAAAAATCCGAGTATATCGGATAAAGACCTGGTGCTCCCTTATCTGAAAGATGCAGAGGTATTCATTTAATATGGTATGGATAACCGGCAGTAAGGGGATGCTTGGCCAGGAACTGCTTCAACTTTTTGAAAAACAATCAATTCCATGTTTATCATCAGATATTGAAGTAGATATAACTGATATTAGGGCAGTTGAAGAATTTGTTAAAGATAATAATATCAGCTGGATTATTAACTGTTCTGCTTATACGGCAGTTGATATGGCAGAAGATGAGACAGAGAAAGCTTTTAGTATCAACGGGAGTGGTGTAGAAAATCTTGCAGTTGCTGCTGAAAAAACCGGTGCAAAAATAATTCATTTTTCAACTGATTATGTTTTTAATGGGACAAAGCATAGCGGTTACATCGAGGACGACGTAGTTAATCCGGTAAATGCTTATGGGGCAAGCAAGCTTGAAGGTGAAAGACAAATCACTTCAAATTGCAGCCGGCATTTTATCTTCCGCATATCATGGCTATATGGCGCTTATGGTAATAACTTTGTTCATACAATGCTTAATCTTTTATCGTCAAAAGATGAGATAAATGTAGTTAATGATCAGTACGGGAGCCCAACCTATACTGGTGAACTTGCTGATTTTATAAGATTGATTGTAGAGTCAGATTCGGGTAAATATGGTATATATAATTTTTCCGGTGAAGGGAAAACTACGTGGTATTATTTTGCAAGAGCAGTATACAGTATAGGCAGGGATAATGGATTGATTGGTAAGGATACGGTCATAAATCCAGTTGATTCATCGTCATTTCCAACAAAGGCAAAGAGACCGGCATATTCGTATCTTCTGAAAGATAAACTATATAAAACATTCAAATACAGACCGGCAGAATGGAAAGATACACTTGAGAAATATATTAAGAAATTAAATAAAATTCCGGTTTAACCACGGAGTCGCAGAGAACACGGAGAAAAGATTTTATATTTTTTAAAAAGAGGAATTTTATGCGTAAACTTGAAAATATTCTTGTAACGGGCGGGGCCGGATTTATAGGTTCAAATTTTATCCGTTATGTATTTAAAAATACCGGATTTAAAGGTAAAATTATAAATCTGGATAAACTTACATATGCAGGTAATGCCGAAAGCTTATCTGATATAAACAGTGAATTCGGTGATGAAAGATATTCTTTTGTTCATGGAGATATTTGTGACAAAGATCTTGTAAGTAGAGTATTTATTGATTACAATATTGATACAGTAATTCATTTTGCAGCAGAGTCCCATGTTGACAGATCTATACACGGGCCTGCAGAGTTTATGAATACAAATATTATTGGCACGTTTACACTTCTTGATGCTGCAAAAAATTTCTGGAACGGTAGAAGTGATGTTTTGTTCCATCATATAAGTACAGATGAAGTTTACGGATCACTGGGCGACAGCGGCTATTTTTTTGAAACAACACCATACGATCCCAGGAGCCCATATTCAGCATCAAAGGCATCATCTGATCATATTGTAATGGCTTATAATCACACATACGGCCTCCCTGTTACAATTACAAACTGTTCCAACAATTACGGGCCTTATCAGTTTCCCGAAAAACTTATCCCTGTAATAATTTTTAATATTATGGACAATAAAACACTCCCTGTTTACGGTGACGGTAAAAATATTCGTGACTGGCTTTTTGTTGATGATCACAACAGCGCAGTTTGGGCTGTTGTTAACAACGGACGAAATGGTGAAACATATAACGTCGGCGGCGAGAATGAGTGGGAGAATATAAAACTGGTAACAGCCCTATGTGAAAAGATGGCTTTAATTAAAGGGAAAGATAAAAATAATTTTGAATCACTGATAAATTATGTAAAAGATAGACCGGGCCATGACAGAAGGTATGCTATAAATTGTGATAAGATTAAATTGGAACTGGGATGGAAGCAGACTGTCAGTTTTGATCAAGGGCTTGATTTAACTATAGACTGGTATTTAAAGAATACTCAATGGATAAGCAATATTAGAAGCGGCGAGTATAAAAAATGGATTGAAAAGAACTACGGCAGCAGATAGATTGTTTAAGTTACATTATAGTGAACAGGAATTTTTTTGTAATTAATTATTACTTTAAATTAAATATTTTCAAAAATAAATAAAAAGATAGATACAATGGAAAACAACATAGAACAGAACTGGACAACAATCATAAAGCCTCAATCAAGTCTGCTGTCACTTAATCTTAAAGATTTGTGGAGATACAGAGATCTGATAAAAATGTTTATAATAAGGGATTTTGTTACTTTTTATAAACAGACAATCCTCGGGCCCTTATGGTTTATTATTCAACCGCTTTTTACCGCTTTAATGTTCACTTTTATATTCGGTACAGTTGCAAAGATATCGACTGACGGCATACCTCCAATGCTTTTTTATATGGCCGGGATAGTTAACTGGGCGTATTTTTCCGAGTCGCTAACTAAAACTTCCGATACATTTATTGCCAATGCCGGCGTGTTTGGAAAGGTATATTTCCCAAGGCTTACGGTGCCTGCGTCAGTTGTTATTGCAACCATGATAAGATATATTATTCAGTTTGGTATTTTTCTGGTTGTATATTTTATTTTTATGCTTAAAGGGTATGATCTTAAACCAAACTGGATGGTCCTGTTAACACCGGTTCTCCTGCTCTATATGGCCATTATGAGTTTCGGTTTTGGAATATGGATATCATCATTAACCACTAAATACAGAGATTTAAGATTTGCACTTCCATTTTTTGTTCAGCTATGGATGTACGCCACACCAGTAGTCTATCCTCTTTCACTTATACCTGAGAAATATAAATTCTTTATTATACTAAATCCCATTGTCCCAGTTATGGAAATTTTCAGAATGGGTTATCTTGGTGCCGGAACGGTAGATGTTAATCAGATTTTAATAAGTATAGGAATCACATTTTTTATTCTTATAACGGGGATTATTATTTTCAACAGAATAGAGAAAACTTTTATGGATACGGTTTGAAAACAGTCTAAAGTTGAAAGTTGAAAGTCGAAAGTATTGTGGCACAAACTTTCATCTTTCCCCTTTTCACTTTCAACTCAAGACCTTTCAACTTTAGACTATCCTTAACAAAAGGAATGATTAAATGGCACAAATGATTGATCTTAATAAGATTAAGAAAGCATTATCAGATAAAAGAGTACGTTTTAGATCTCATTCAGCAGAGATGATAATAGAACGGAATATACTTAAACAGGAAGTTTATGACACCTTACAGTTTGGAGAAGTAATTGAGGAATACATCACAGACAAACCATTCCCTAGTTATTTATTCTTTTTTCACAATGGCATGAAACCTATCCATGTAGTATGTTCTTATAATAATATTGATGATTATGTGGTTATTATTACAGTGTACATACCGGATGATGATCATTTTGAAAGTGATTTCAGGTCAAGGAGAAAAAAATGAGTGAAAATATGACAGTATGCCCGACATGTAATGGTTCAATTGCTGGAGGAACTACAATGTTTACCGCTAAAATCGGCAATGGTATTCTTATACTTGAAGATGTTCCTGCTGAAATTTGTTCTTTATGTGGTGAGAAATGGTTTTCAGATGTTGTTTTGGATAAAATCGAATCTATTGCAAATGATGTTCGTAAGCGGCACATCAAATTTGAAATAATAACTTTTAATGCGGCTTGATAGGGCGAGGGTGGTCTAAAGTTGAAAGGGGAAAGTTGAAAGTATTGTGGCTCAAACTTTCAACTTTTCACTTTCAACTTTCATCTGGTGTAAACTATGAAAATAGAGCGATTTGAAGATTTGATCGTGTGGCAGAAAGCGAAAGAATTGACCGTTATTGTTTATTCAATATTTCAAAACAACAAAGATTTCGGATTTCGTGACCAGATTCAGCGTGCATCAGTTTCTGTGATGAATAATATTGCTGAAGGATTTGAGAGAAAGGGTGCAAAAGAGTATTCCAGGTTTCTATATATAGCTAAAGGTTCAGCTGGTGAAGTGAGATCGATGTTGTATATAGCCAGAGAGCTTGATTATATTGATAAAGAAACATTTGACAGATGTTATAGTTTGGCAGAAGATATATCGAAGATGTTAGCGGGGTTGGTAAAAAAAGTTGAAAGTTGAAGGTCTAAAGATGAAAGTATAGTGTCACAAACTTTCATCTTTCCCCTTTCATCTTTCCCCTTTCAACTTTCATCTCTTAAAGGAGTAATTATGAAAGCATTTAAAACACGAATCAAACTTAAAGATCTTAGAAGTATCATAGATATACCAAAAGATATTATTTCTCAGGAAGTTGAGATTATTATTTTGTCAGAAACTATATCTCGAAAACCGGTATCTGTTAAAAGGGATCGAGGTAAAGTCGGTGGTATTTTAAATAGATATGCCGATTCCAGTTTAGTTAAAAACGAGAAAGATAATGCCTGGACTAAAATTATAGAGGATAAACATGGTTTATTGTGATGCCAATATTGTTTTAAGGTATCTGTTACGCGATAATGAAGATCATTACAAAATTTCTTTGAGTATAATCGAAACAGAAGATGTATTTCTTCTTAACGAAGTGACAGCTGAAATTGTCTATGTACTTCTTAAGACATATTCTATTGAAAAGAAAAAAGTCTGTGATGTTTTAACAAAATTATTTTTATATCCTAATATTTATTTTTATTCAAAGGAAGTAATCCTTGATGCACTTGATATTTTTTCTAAAAATTCAATAGATTATGTAGATTGTATTTTATGCGCATATAATAACATTGAAAAACGTAAAATCATATCATTTGACAAAAAAGTTGTTTCATTTATAAAAAAATCGAAAGGGCAAGGGAAGGCGAAGGTTAAAAGTTAAAAGTCTAAAGTTGAAAGTATCGAGTCACAAACTTTCGACTTTCCCCTTTTCACTTTCAACTCAAAACCTTTCAATGGCAGCGAAAAGTTGAAAGTGAAAAGTCGAAAGTATAGTCGCACAAACATTCATCTTTTGACTTTCAACTTTAGACTAATACATTAAATATGATAAATACAAAAGGTATCTAACCCATGTCACAAACAGTAATACGCGTCGAAAACCTTTACAAAGAATATAAGCTTGGTGTAATAAGCCATGGCACCCTTACTCATGACCTTCAGTCGTGGTGGGCACGGATGCGTGGTAAGGAGGACCCCAATTCACTGATTTCAGTACATCATAGTGCAGACGCAGAAAAGGATAGTTTTCTGGCCCTTAAGGATGTTACCTTTGAAATAAAACAGGGGGATAGAGTAGGGATAGTCGGGAAAAATGGAGCTGGTAAATCAACATTGCTTAAAGTTTTATCAAAAATTACATCACCAACAAGCGGACAAGTTAAGATCAAAGGACGTATTGCTGCTCTTCTTGAGGTTGGTACCGGTTTTCATGCTGAACTGACTGGACGGGAGAATATTTACCTTAACGGCGCTATACTTGGTATGAATAAAAAAGAGATTGATCAAAAATTGGACGAAATTATTGATTTTGCCGGTGTTGAAAAACATATTGATACACCAGTTAAGAGGTATTCAAGCGGGATGAATGTACGGCTTGGATTTGCAATTGCTGCACACCTGGATCCTGAAATTTTAATTGTAGATGAAGTTCTTGCTGTAGGGGATGCCGAGTTTCAGAAGAAGGCACTCGGAAAGATGGAGAATGTGAGTAAAACCGATGGCCGGACAATATTATTTGTAAGTCATAATATGGCAAGCGTTAGTAAATTATGCACTAGTGGGGTATTACTGAGTAATGGTATTGTTGAGTACATCGGTAAAATAGAGGATTGTGTTGATAGATATTTGAACCATGATTATCAAGATGATAATTTAACTAATACTATATATGAACATGATATCAGAAAGAGAATACAGCTTCATGCTGCTCGTGTGGTAGATAACAATGGGGTTGAAAAATTTGTATTTTCTTGTGACGAATCTGTTAATATTGAAATGAATATCAATGTTACATCTTTCGAATCCGGAGACTATGGGTATTTATCGATTTATAAAAAAGATGGAACAATTATTTTAGTCTCAGATAGCAATGATATTTATAGGGATAGCCTAAAAAAATTAAAATTAGGCAGAAATAAAGTATATCTCACATTACCACCAAGAACGTTAGGACACGGAGAGTATAGGGTCCTTTTATCAATAACAGATTCAAATGGGGGATCTGGTCAATTAGATCTTTGCGAAAGGATTTGTAGTTTTAAATTGTCTGATACAAGTACAGTAAGAGCTGATACTAGAGGTGGTTATTTAAGTACTCTTTTGGAATGGAAAATAGAACCTTAATCCATTTTGTAATTTATTATATAGATTGATACCGATGATATTTAAAATAGAGGAAAGGGTGGTTTTATAATGAAAGTTGCTGTTGTTACAGGAGCAAATGGTCAATTAGGTATGGCGTTTGTTCAGACTCTGGTTAATTCGGATTATCACGTATATGCTTTAGATTTAAAAATAGATAACATTAAGAAGGAAAATAATCTGACACCTGTTTGCTTAGATATCACTAGAGAAAAAGATGTTCATGAATTTTATAATTTATTTACTGAAATTGATATTTTAGTAAATAATGCAGGAATTGGTGTTTTTACAAAATTTGAGGATAGAACAGCTGAAGAGTTTGAGAATGTTATGAAAGTTAATCTTTTAGGAACTTTTTTAATGTCTCAGGGAGCTTTAAAATTAATGAAAGTCCAGAGCTATGGGAAAATTATTAACGTGGGGTCAATTTATGGTGTGGTATCTAGCGATGAAAGAATTTATGGAGACAGTGGTAGAAATAATTCAGAAGTTTATTCGGCAACAAAATCTGGTGTGATTCATATGACTAAATATATGGCTGCACATTTCGGGAAGTATAATATTCAGGTTAATTGTATCTCTCCAGGTGGCATTTTTAATAATCAGTCCTCTGATTTTAAAAAAAATTATGAATATAAAACTCCGATGGGGCGCTTGGGTAATCCAGAGGATTTACAGAGCGCTTTGAAGTATTTGATCTCCGACGAAACAAAATATACTAATGGTATTAACATAATAGTTGATGGTGGTTTTTGCGCATGGTAAAAAAGTATTACATACTTGGTGGTGGTATTACAGGATTAGTATTAGAATATGAGCTCCTTAAAAAAGGCCAGATTGTTGAAATTATAGAAAGAGACATGAGTGTCGGTGGTTTAGCGAAATCCTTTGAGTGGAGAGGCCGTATGATTGATCTGGGGCCACATATTTATCACACTCCGAATGATGACATATTGTCATATTGGGGTAAAGAATTTCGCGGTCTTTTTTGTGAGAGAGAGCACTGGAGTAAAAATTTAAGACTTGGAAAACTTTATGATTATCCAATTTCCAATGAATTTATAGAAGGATTGCCAAAAGAAATAAAAGAAAAGATTTTAAATGAGTTAGATCATTGTAACTCAGCAGAGTTAACAAAAGCAACGACATATTATGAGTATATAAGAGCATTGGCGGGAGAGACTCTTCAAGATATGTTTTTTATGAAATATCCTGAAAAAGTATGGGGACTTTCTACAAAGGAACTTGATGCAAATTGGGCTCCAAAACGTATTGAAATAAGAAAGCAAAGATCACCTTTTTACTGGGGGCAATGGAGTGCTGTAGGTAATAAGGGTAGTGGTACCATTATTGATTCTCTCAAAGAAAAAGTGTTCAAATTGGGCGGTTCGATTAGCTTGCTGGAAGAAGTAAAAAACATTGTTCTTGATGATGATAGAATTAAAAAAATTGAAACTTCTAAGAGAGATATCTTTATAAATAATAATGACGTAGTGATTAATACTACTTCTTATACACAGATTGCTAAGATTTTAAAAATTGATACAACTTTAAAATATAGAGGTATAAGATTTGTATTTTTGGCAATTAATAAAATTGATGTTTTCCCTGAAGGTGTCGATTTTATATATATTGATGACCCATCTATATATTTCAATCGCATTTCCGATCAAAATTCTTTCGTAAAAGATCCCGTTAGGAATAGCACAGTAATCTGTTGTGAGATTACTTTTAGTAAAGGTGATTTTATTGATCAGATTGATGATGAAACATTAGCAAAATCTGTTACGGAACAATTTGCTATTCTTGGATTTTGCAAAAAAGAAGATATAGTGGACAGTAAGGTTGTGAAGGTCATGGAAGTATATCCGATGTTTTTTTTGGGATATCAGAATGCTCTTTCTATAACTAAGTCAAAGATCGATAAAATCAGTAATATGTATACAATCGGTAGCCTTGCAGAATATGCATATACAGATATGCAGGTACTCTTTGGTAAAGCAATTGACCTGGCAGAGATTTTAACAAACAAAACTTTTAAAATGAATCAAATAAATAAGACTATTCCACGTCTCAATTTTAATAAAAAAGTAATCATTTCAAATTCTATTATAGGTGAAGGCGAGAAAACCTATATAGTCGCTGAAATAGGACTCAATCATAATGGAGTTCTCTCTGTTGCAAAAAAGCTTATTGATGAAGCTATTAGTGTGGGTGCTGATGCAGTAAAATTACAAAGTTATAAAAGTGAGAATAGAGTTGCTGAAAATGGTAAAACATCGAGATATGTTGAGAGAATCCTCGGGATGGAAGAAACAGACTTTGAAATGTTCAAGAAAAATGAACTTTCATATCAACAGGTTAAAGAACTCTTCGAATATGCAAAAGGGAAAATAACAATTTTTTCAGCCCCTTTTGATACAGAGAGTGTTGATGAACTTGAGCAGCTTGGAATTGATTTTTACAAGATCGCTTCTTTCGATCTGGTTAATTTACCATTAATTAAAAAAGTAGCACTTACAGGAAAACCGATTATTTTATCAACTGGTATGAGTTCCCTTGCTGAAGTAGAGGAAGCACTTAGAGTAATTGCAAATTGCGATAATAAAAATGTAATACTTTTACATTGCACATCTTCTTATCCGGCACCTCCTGAAAACATGAATATTAGGGCAATAGATACTATGCGTATGGCCTTTCAAGTTCCTGTAGGTTTATCGGATCATGTAATAGGCGATCACATAAGTCTTGCTGCTGTGGCTCGTGGAGCCAATATAATAGAAAAGCATTTTACACTTGATAAAAGAATGGAAGGACCTGATCATGTTTTATCTGTAGAACCAAGAGAGTTTAAGGATCTTATTACAAGAGTGCGTTCTGTTGAGCAGTCATTGGGTACTGGCATTAAGCAGGCTTCACCCGATGAGATATCAACAATGATTAGATTTAGAAAAACAATGTACATTAATAAAACTTTGCAGAAAGGTTCTTCAATTACAGAGAATGATATTGTTTATAAAGGCCCTGCTTATGGTTTATACTCAAAATTTGAAGATTTCGTTGTAGGTCAGAAAGTAAATAGAGATGTTGAAGCTGATACACCCTTAACATGGGATTTGTTTAATAATATGGATGCTAACAATGTTAGATAATTTTTATGAAAATTTAAAAAAAAATATTTTTGAAGTAAAGGAATATAATAAAATCTCAATTTTTACTATTTCTACAACTTCAAAGCAGGAAGATGAACCCTATCTTACTCCAATCAGATATAGTAAAGATTTTTCTGCTTTTGGTTGTGTGATTTTTAATCAGTCGATTATTTTAAATATTATTGAAATTATGGATGGGCAAGTTGATATTATTCTGGTAGATGGTGAAAAGAAAATACCTCTTACGATTTATAGGGATATTGATGAAGTAAACAATGTTTTCTATAAAACACGTAAAACTATAGGACTTGTTGAAACTGGCAATCTATCAAAAATATGTTTTATGTATGTTAAAAAATCTAAGATTTATGAATACAAGCCCAATGATTTAACTGTAAATGCTACTTGGATGTTTTTAAGTCATCGATTTAAGGAATTAAGTGGTAAGAAAATAACTGTACTCGGCGTAGGTAATATCGGATCTAAACTATCCTTGAAGTTGGTAGAGTGTGGTGCACAGGTTCATATCCATAGAACCAATTCATTTGTAGGACATCTGATTGAACAGGGATTGAATTGCATAAAGCCACAAAACACAGTGTCAAAAATTGAGTTTCATCAGAATCCTCTTCAGGCATCATTTATGTCTGAAATAGTAATAGGTGCCTCTAATGGTGTTCAGGTGATTAATGTTGATATAGTTAAATCGCTGAGTAGAAATTGCTTGATAGTAGATTTAGGTAAAAACAATATAACGCCTGATGCAATTGATTATGCAACTTCTCAAGGTATTGAAATATATAGGTCAGATATAACATCCGCTTTTGAAGGGTATATTTATGAAATACTGAAAATGGAAAATATTTTATGTTCGTCCTATGGGAAAAAAGATTTAGGGTTTTGTACAGTTGTTGGTGGAGGTTATTTTGGTAGTGACGGTGATATAGTTGTAGATAAAATCATTTCGCCTGAGGTTGTAATTGGTGTTGCAGCTGGAGATGGATCAATAAAGAAGAATCTTAATGAAGAAGATAAAAAAAGATTAGAGCGATTAATGAAGGAGTTTAATATTGAAACAGTATGGTAAACCAAGTACAGCATTAATACTTCAGAAGACATCTTTTTTTGAAGAAAATGAATTGCATATAAAAAAACAAAGACAGATTTCAGAAATTTATATTAAACAGCCAAAAAGAAAAACATGTAAAAATTGTAATAAACCATTAAGCGATGTTAATGATTTTGAAAAAGATGGTATTGGTTATAAAATATGCGATACTTGTACACATCTTAATGGTGCATATGAAGATACAGATAAATATTGTAGTCTAATATATGGTAATGATGAAAAAGTGTATGCAGCGAACTATAAAGTGGATGATGTGGAGGCTTTTAATTACAGGGTAAGCTCTATCTACCATCCCAAAGCGGAATTTCTCTATACCTCTCTTTTGAGTCATAATGTGAATCCAAATCATTTAAGTTATCTTGATTTTGGTTCAGGGACAGGATATTTTGTCAGTGCATTAAAAAAAATTGGAATAAAAAATGTTACTGGTACCGAAGTGTCTGAGTCGCAGGTGAGGCTTGGTAACAAAATGATTGGAGAAGAACTTCTTTTTAAGCATGAACTTATTGATACCCTCAATGTGATTTCTGAAACAAAAACAGATGTGATATCTATGATTGGAGTACTGGAACACCTTCAGGAATCACGAAGTGTACTGAAATGTATAAGCGAAAATACAAATATTAAATATCTTATGATTTCTGTACCCCTGTTCAGTCTTAGTGTATACTTGGAAATTCTATCTCCAAATATTTTCCATAGACATCTTCATGGAGGACATACCCATCTTTACACTGAACAATCAATAAATTATTTATGCAATGAGTTTAAAATGGAAAAAGTTTCGGAGTGGTGGTTTGGAGCTGACATGGTTGATCTTTACCGAAGCATTTATGTTAAATTAGAGGGAATTGAAGCTTCTGATAAACTCAAGAAAAATTTTGGTGAAATGATGAAAGATATAATCGATCCAATACAGCTTGAACTGGATAAAAAAAACAGATCTTCAGAAGTACATCTCCTATTTAAGAAAAGAACGAGTTAATTATGAAAATAGTAACAATTATCCCAGCACGCAGTGGGAGTAAATCAATACCAGGGAAAAATATTTTCCCGCTAAATGGTATCCCATTGATTGCGTATTCTATAGATTATTCTTTAAAATCATCTCTTGTTGATAGGACTGTTGTTTCAACAGATTCTCTGGAGATAGCTGATATTTCCCGTAAATATGGTGCAGAAGTTCCCTTTATCAGGCCTGCAGAATATGCGATGGATGAGACACCGGATTATCCTGTATTCAGACATGCATTGGATTTTTTTGAAGAAAAATGTCAGATCTACGATGTTTATTTGTTACTGCGTCCGACTTCACCTCTCAGGCCGGATGGTTTAATTGAACAGGCAGTAGAAATTCTTTCTAAAGATCCAAAGATTAGCTCTGTAAGAAGTATCGCAAAAATAAAGGAACACCCATATAGATCATGGGAAATACAATCTCATGGTAATATGACCGGTTTTGTTAAAATTGTGAATGAACCGTATAATCTACCTCGTCAGCAATTACCAGAGGTATATTTTCAGACCGGAGACTTGGAAGCAATTAGAAGGGAGACATTATTAAAAGGATCTATTTCAGGTGATTATATATTTCCGTTGATTATTGATCATGAAAATATTGTTGATATTGATTACATATCAGATTTTAAAAAAGCCGAAGGAAAAATGAAAAGATGAAATACTTAATTTGTGGAGTTGGATCAATTGGTTTAAGACATTTAAAAAATTTGAAATTTTTGGGTCATAATGACATAATATTATACACAACGGGAAAGAGTTTGGTGCCAGGTTATTTGGAGGCTACTAAGGATCTGGATAAATATTCAGATATTGATAAAGCTTTAGCCCAAAATCCAGATGTATGTATGATAACAAATCCAACTTCATTACATATTAGCACTGCTATAAAAGCTGCTGAAAATAACTGTCATCTCTTTATTGAGAAGCCTTTATCACACAATCTTGAAGGATTAGGTGATCTTCTGAAGATAACCGAAGATAAGAGACTTATAAGTTTTATTACTTATCAATTTCGTTATCATCCTCATGTGAAAATACTTAAAGATATTTTTAAAAATAATCGTAAAACAGAATATGGAAAACCTTTATATGTGACGTCGGAATGGTCAGAGTATCTTCCAGACTGGCATCCATGGGAAAATTACAAGGAAGGATATTCTGCAAGAAATGATCTTGGTGGAGGTGTATTATTAACACAAATTCATCCTGTGAATTACATTAATTACATTTTTGGAGAAATTGATAAAATTACGGTCAATAAAGCATCAACGAAAAGTCTTGGTATTGATGTAGATGATGTAGCTGATTTGCTTATTTCTTTTATCAATGGTTTAACCGGTCATGTGCATATTGATTTTTTACAGAAACCGAGAGTTCATACAATGAAAATTGTTACTGACATGGGTCGTTTCGAGTGGGATTATCATGAAAATCGGTTGGTTTTTCTTGGCTCTAATGGGGATATTATTAATTTTGAAAATGATGGTTTTGATAGAAATGATATGTTTATAGATATGTTATCAGATTTTATTGATTGTGTAAAGAATAAAAAGGAAACTAAATTTAATTTAAAGAGTGCAATAAAAGAAATGCATCAATTGATTGGATGAGATTTTATTTATTATTAACGATTGGTATGTTGTATTTAATTTAGTTGCTAATTTTTAGAAATTTGTTGTTTAATGAATAATGAAGGAGGGGGCTTTGAGGGAAATACCAATTTTTGATGGAATTTTAAAATTGCATTTTGTTAATAAAGTTCTATTGAAATTCTATGAGAGAAGCAATAACCTTCGAATCAATGATAGTCTTGATCGAGCAATCAATGAGTCTAAAAGTGAAATAACTAAGATTTCATCACAAAAAGAAAAAATATATGTTCTTGGAAATGGCCCATCTCTCAGAGAAAGTCTTAGAGTTGGAATAAAAATTCTCAAACAAAATGATTTAATTTGTGTTAATTATTTTTCTCAATCAGATATGTTCGAGAATTTAAAACCAAAATACTATGTGGTTCTTGACCCCCATTTTACTGACAAAAATTCAGTTGAGAAACAAAATTGTATATTAACTGTAAAGCGTATTAATGAAAAAACTACTTGGGAATTGATTATTTTTATTCCTGATTTTATGAAAGAGTGGAGTTATTTTAAGGAAATTACAAATCCATATGTTAAAATTATTTATTTTAAAACGGATTGTATTGATTTTTTAGAAGATGAAATGATAGAATTTAAATTAGCGATGGACAATAGATTTTTTTTAAAGGGTTGTGGAATTACGGTATTACATGCTGCAATATATTTGTCACTTACTTTAGGTTATAGAAAAGTTTATATTATTGGTGCTGATCACTCATGGCATGTCGATGTGAGAGTAGATCAAAATGATAATTCTTTGCTGTCCAACTACTCGCACTTTTATGAAGAAAAGAGGGACTGGTCTCGTCAAAGTGCTTTTCATGGATTTTCAATGACATCTCTTTTTGAATCTTGGGTATCAGTTTTTAAGGGGCATGAAAAACTAAAAAGATATGCCGATTTTTGTAAAAGTGAAATATATAATGCTTCTGAACTCAGTTGGATTGATATATATGAGCGTAAGAAATTAGGTAGTGAATAACTATAATGAGCAAAATGAAATTTGTTAATTGAATTCTACGAATTGCGGAGTAAGTTTATATTGAGATGTGGAATTCGTATTTTTTAAAGAATATGATACCAAGTTTAGTGGTAAAGATTTAAATCTAGGGTAGAGTTCTGATCATTAAGCGGATCTGATTATATATGTTCATAAAAAGTTTTAATAGCGTTATTTGAAAAATTAAACTAGCAAATTTCAATATAAAAATTATAAAGAAATACTTTCTTCATCAAAAGAAGAATTATTAAAATTTACTTTTATGGGGATCGGAAGCTAGGTAAAAGAAAGGTCTTAAAGAAATAATCTACAGTTAAGAATATTTCTTTATATAATATATCAAGGAGAAGAGATGGAGGGGAAAGATAAACTAACAGTTATTTCAGCGGTGCCACCATGGGGATTCGGTGGTGTTAATCAGGTTATGGAATATCTTGTAAATAATATCAGTGCTAATTATGTGTTTCCTGATACTAGAAAAAAATCATTGAAGAAGATAATTAAAAAAAGAGAGTTTTCAAAAATCTTTGATGAGATTGAAAGGCGAAAAAATTATATAGAACATTTTAATCGAAAGATTTCTATGTTTAAGAATAAAACGGTTTTAATCATTCATCCGCAGTCTATTGGGTTTGAATTAGTAAAAAATATTATTAAAAGGAATACTAAAATTTATTTTTATGTTATGGATAATAGTTTTTTTTGTGTGAAATCTTATAATCACAGAGCAGGCAATGTTTGCTTAGATTGCATCTCTGGTAATTATTTAAATGCAAAAGATAATGCATGCGAACCTTTTCCGTATCCGTACGACATTGAAGACAATATAGATTTTCTTGATTTCTTACAAGAGGAAGTGGATAAGCTCTTTTTTGTGACTCAAAATAAAAATCAAACAGAATTGATACAAAATCATTTTGGTCATAATGTAAATATTAAGCAGATTGGATTAGTACCAAATGATGTTTTAGGAATAGATTGCAACCCAACTAATAGAATATTTTTTGATTTTATATATCATGGACATGCAGTAGATGCTAAAGGTTTTTCGTATGTGTTGAGTCTGGCTCAAAGAATGGCAAATAGACTCTTTTTATTTCCTTTTTGCAAACCTGAAAATATTGATGTAAGCACTTATCCAAATATTTACTTTGTTCCAATGACATGGGATTCCGGATTAGAGCATCACATCGAGTTTTGTGGAGTTGTTTTATGTTTGAGTTTATGGTCTGCCCCAATAGAAGGAGCATTGTTGAAATCATTACTCAAGGGTAAAAAAGTAGCCGTTTTTAAAACGCAATATACATTTAATAATGAGCTCCTAGATGATTGTGTCTTGAAGTTAAATAGTTTGGATATTAATGAAAATGCTTTGATATTGGAGGAATATTTAAAATCATTTATCGATATTAATAAGCAGCAATTATATATTAAAGGTTTGATAGCTGAAATGGAAAATAAAATTAAAGTTTTTTTTGAGACTGATTTTTAAATTAAATGTGATTGTAATGACTGCTAAACTTTTGTTTAAAAAAGCTATAATTTTGCAATTTATTATATGGATTTAATTAAACTAAATGGAACACTGCAATTTTATTTTTTCACAGGTTAGAAAATTGTAATCATATTACCAAAAATTGTATCAAAATATCATAACCGTATATTTTTTGATGAAGAGAGACGAAAGTTGATAAATAAAGTCCAGGTAATAAAAAATAGATAGAATGAAACCATTTCCCTTAATTAAAACAACAGAAAAATATTAAAGGATTAATAAAATTTTAATGAGGATCGAAAAACCTTTAGTAACCATAGTGACAATTACTTTTAACATAATCAAATCAGGTAGGAAAGATTATTTTAAGCAATGTTTGGAATCAGTTCACAATCAAACTTATCCCAACATTGAACACCTTGTGGTGGATGGTGCATCATTTGATGGCACATCGGATTTAATCCAAGAATATGCAGATAAAGGATGGGTGAAATATATCTGCGAACCGGACACTGGAATCTACGATGCTATGAACAAGGGGATTAAGAATGCCAAAGGGAAATATATTGCATTTCTTCATTCCGATGATTTCTACCATGGCAATGATGGTATAGAATGTACAATTGCTGAGTTGGAAAAAACAAATGCAGATTTTTCATATGCGCCTGCAGTGATGATGAAAAAGGACGGTTCATATGATTATAATAATTTTTATTGCAAACCCCAAATTTCAGTAATTTTTTATTGTATGCCCTTTTGTCATCAAACTATGTTTACGAAAAGAACTGTTTTACTTAAAGAGAATATGTTTAACGATAATTTTAAAAGTGCAGGAGATTATGATTTAATCATCAGGCTGTGTTTGAACAATTATAAAAGTATATTTGTTGATAACTTATTCACAACTTTTAGAGACGGAGGAATTTCTGCTAATGACAATGAATTGAGTTATAGAGAGGTCTGGGAGGCATATTATAAAAATTATAACTATTTATGTTCTATCAGTATTGATGAATGTAAAAACATTTATGAGAAAGGTTATGAAAATATACCTCTAAAATTGGCAGTTAAACTTAAATTGAGAAATAATTATTTTAATTATTACGAATATTTAGCAAACAGAATATTCATAAAGAAAGTAATAAGTATAATCGGTTTTCAAATTAAAAAAAGGTTAAGGCAAATTTTAAGAAAAATATATTGCTTTTTAAAATGAAATAAAATTTTGATTTCAGGATTTAGTCCAATAAAAAGTGAAATTGAGACACAATCTTTAAATGTCCATTAATGTGATTTGACATGAAAGAAGGATAATAGATGATAAAAATACTATTTACTACACCAATTTTAGAACATCCTCCTGTCGGAGGTCCACAATTGAGAATTGAAAACTCGATAAAGGCCTTGAATTTAATTTCTGAGTTACATGTTATCTCGCGTGTTCCAATGCATTTAATCGGGGGTGTTGATGCTGAAATATTTTATAGATCTATTAGTAATGAGTTTGGCTATTCTCCTAATGCCCATTATTGTTCCTCGAATCTTTTTGAAAAAATCGCGAATTACAGGTTTAAAATAAAACTGAATTTAATAAACAAATTTTTAAATTTACCTTTCAAATCATATAACAGAATTTATAATTCTTTTTTCAAAAAGAATAAGCCATTTGACGTGAACGAAGACGCTGATTATATAATAAAATATGTGAATAATAATAATATTGATATAATCTGGTTTGGTTATGGTAATATTTCTTACGAGCTTATGAAGTCAGTAAAATTGGCTCTGCCTCACGTAAAAATGGTTTGTGATACGGATAGTGTCTGGTCTCGATTTGTTTTGAGAGAACTCGATGTGGAGGATGATCCACATCGAAGACAAAGAATCGAAGAAGAAGGACGTAAGAAAGAAGTTGAAGAAAAAGATTGGGCAGGTTTCATGGATGTAACCACTGCTGTCTCTGAGGTTGATGCTGAATATTATAGATCCATTGCGACAGATAAAAACAGGATCCATGTTTTTTCAAATGTTATTGATACGGATACATATAAGGGATCATATATTAAGCCTGAAGGCTTTAAAAGACCATGCATTTATCTTGCCGGTAGCTTTGGTCATGATAATAGTCCTATGGATAGGGCTGCAATGTGGGTGGTTGAAGAAATTTATCCGATTGTTAAAAAATCAATGCCTGAAATTAGTTTTTATATTATAGGCAGAAATTCTGAAAGACTTATAGGTAGGATTGACGATGATTCTATTCGGGTAATTGGTAAGGTTGACTCGGTTCTCCCTTATCTTTGTAACGCTGATGTATCTTTAGTCCCTTTGAAATTTGAATCAGGTACAAGATTTAAAATACTTGAAGCTGGTGCTTGTGGTATACCTATCGTTTCTACAACTCTGGGTGCCGAAGGAATACCTTTAACTCATAATTTTAATATTTTAATTGCAGATACACCGGAGGATTTTGCTAATGCTATAATAAGACTGATAAAAGATGAAAAATTCGCGCAATTTCTTGCACGTAATTGTAAGAAGCTTATTGAAGAAAATTATAGTGTCAACTATTTAGTAAAAGAAGGGCAAGATATCATTAAGTTTTTGAAGCAATAAAAATATATTTAAAGGATAAATAATGTTTGAAGAAATAAAAATAAAAAATGAAATACTTGCAATTATAGTCCGTGCGGATTTTTCAAATCATGGGATTAACTTTTTTACTCCCGATGATTTTTCCCAACAGCTTGCATATATGTCACATCCTGCAGGGAAAGTGATTGATCCTCACGTTCATAATCCTGTAAAAAGAGAAGTTCATTTTACTAAAGAAGTACTATTTATTCGAAAAGGAAAACTCCGCGTTGATTTTTATGATGACTGTAAGAACTATCTCGAAAGCAGAATTTTAGAATCTGGAGATGTACTTTTACTTGCTTCAGGTGGACATGGATTTGAAGCTTTGGAAGACTTGGAAATGTTTGAGGTTAAGCAGGGACCATATGCCGGTGAAAATGATAAAACACGGTTTCAAGGTATAAATAATAATGGAGTCTGCACAAAGAATGAATGATAAATTTATACCTGTATGCGAACCCTTCCTGACAGGTAATGAGCTTAAGTATATAACTGATGCTGTATCAACCGGATGGATCTCATCAGCCGGTTCTTATATAGAAAAGTTTGAACACGCTTTTGCCGAATATTGCGGTGTCAAATATGGAGTTGCAGTTTGTAACGGTACTGCGGCGCTTCATTTGGCCATTACATCCCTTGGCATTGGTCCAGGTGATGAGGTTATTATACCGGACTTTACAATGGTTGCTTCAGCTTTTGCTGTCTGCTATTCGGGGGCTAAACCGGTATTTGTAGATGCGGATATATGCACATGGAATATTGACACAAATAAAATTGAAGAAAAAATTACTACTAATACTAAAGCCATAATGCCGGTACATATTTTCGGGAATATGTGTAGCATGGATAAAATTGCTGAAATTGCGAATAAGCATAATCTTTTTATCATTGAAGATGCTGCCGAAGCCCATGGTGCAGAGTATAAAGGGAAGAAGGCCGGAAGTTTTTCTGATATTGCTGCTTTCAGTTTTTTTGCCAATAAAAACATTACCACCGGCGAGGGTGGAATGATTATTACCGGCGATGAAGAACTTTATAAAAAGGCAAAATATTTTAAAAACCTCTGTTTTCCGCTAGATGGATCAAGAAATTATCTTCATAATGAAATAGGTTTTAATTACAGAATGAGCAATCTTCATGCGGCAATAGGTCTTGCCCAGGTTGAAAGAGCTGATTATTATAGAGAGCTAAGAATTAAAAACCACATGCTTTATAGAAAATACCTTTCAGATTGTGAAGGTGTTGTTTTTCAGACAGATGAAGATAATTCATTAAATGTTCATTGGATGAATTCTATTCTTATAGACTCTGTTAAATACGGCAGATCAAGAGATGAGCTTATAATTCATTTGAAAGAGAGCGGAATTGACACCAGACTTCTTTTCAATGGGATGCATAGGCAGGCATCACTTAAAGAATATGGATGTGATTGTACTGGGGAATATAAAATAACTGATTATCTTTCTGAATCCGGATTTTATCTCCCTTCGGGTAGTGGATTATCCGAAGATGATATAAAACGTATTTGTAATATAATTGTCAAATTTCATAAATAAGAGTGTTGAAGAATGAGTGTATTTGGTAAAAACTATTCAGCTTACTATGACCTTCTTTATAAGGATAAAGATTACAAAGTGGAAGTAGATTATATAAATGAAATTATCACAAAATATTCAAAGAGAAGTTGTAAAACAATTCTCGACATAGGTTGTGGCACAGGCAAACATCTAAAGTGTTTTAAAGATTCTGGATTTGATGTAGCAGGTGTCGATCTTTCGGAAAATATGATTGCAGAAGCAGAAATTCTTCTGGAACAGGCAGAAAATCTTCAATGTAGTAAAGCTTCAGAGTTTAATTTGAATAAAAAATTTGATGTTATTGTATCTCTTTTTCATGTTATGAGTTATCAGACAGAAAACCTTGAGCTCGAGATGGTTTTTAAAAATGTATATGATCATCTTGAAGATGGTGGTTTGTTTATTTTTGATTTCTGGTATGGGCCGGCAGTGTTGACAGATCCGCCGGTCGTTAAGATTAAACGTATGGAAAATGATAATATAAAAGTAACACGTTTAACTGAACCATTTATGAATCCGAATACTAATACAATTGATGTTAAATTTGAAGTGATGATAGAAGATAAAATTTCACTTACTCATGATGTAATTCGAGAAACACATAAAATGAGATATCTATTTTTACCGGAAATTGAGCAATGTCTTTCTAATAATGGATTGAAGTTTATTGATTCATTTGAATGGTTAAAGACAAATGAATTATCATTTAGTTCTTGGTATGGTTTAGTGGTGGCTTGTAAATGAGAGTAGGTATTTATATTCCTCATTTTTCTCCAAAATCAGGTGGTGCTTATTCTTTTCAAAATACAATTATAAAATCACTTCAAGAAACAATGACAGATCATGAATTTTATATTTTTTATTCCGGACAGCAATTTAAAAAAGAACATTCATCAATTAAATTTATTCCTGTGAGTATTGATAATCCTAATAAAACGGCCTTGGTTAAATTATTGTTACGAATGAGAAAAAATATTTTTTTGAAAAAACTTTTTAAAAAAGAAAAAGTTTTAAAACTCAACGAAGCAGTACTTGAAAATCATATAGAGTTAATATGGTTTATCACTCCTTTTTATGAATATGTTGAAATTCCCTTTATAATTACCGTGTGGGATCTACAACATCGATTTCAGCCCTTTTTTCCTGAAGTAAGTGTCTCAGGGTGGAGTTGGGAGTCAAGAGAAAATCTCTATAAATCAATACTGCCACGTGCAGCATTTGTAATAACAGGAACTGAAGAGGGAAAACGAGAAATATCTTTTTTCTATGGAATTAGTGAAAGACGTATTAAAATTATACCGTTACCTACTCCTGAGTTTATCAATAATCCAGTTATTACAGATTCAGAGAATGTTGAGTTAAAAAAACTAACAAATCCGATTTTGTTTTACCCTGCACAATTCTGGCCGCATAAAAATCATATTGCCTTATTGTTTGCATATAAAATATTGAAGGAAAAATATAATTTATTATTCGATCTTGTATTTGTAGGCTCTGATACAGGTAATTTAAGTTATATTGAAAATATCATTGAAGATTTGGGGCTGCAGGAAAATGTTCATAATTTTGGTTTCATTTCATTTAACGATATGATTTTTTTATATAAAAATTCATTTGCTCTTGTGTTCCCAAGTTTGTTTGGTCCTGATAATCTTCCGCCTCTGGAAGCTATGGGTTTGGGTTGTCCTGTGGTAATTTCTGATCAGCCAGGTATTGAGGAGCAATTGGGAGATGCCGCATTGATAATTGATACAACAAATGAAAATGTAATTGTCGAGGCGATTCTTAAGCTCAAAAATGATGAAACGTTAAGAACTGAGTTGATTCAACGCGGTTACAAAAGAGCTAATAGTTTTAAAAGTGAAGATTATATTAGAATGATGATCAATATAATTGATGAATTTAAGCCTTATAGAAGATGCTGGAGTTCCAATGATAAATACATTCATCTATAAAATAGGTATTATAACTATTTATGAAAAATAAAAAAGATATATCAATTGTAATTGGATCCTATAACAGGAAAAAGTATTTTAAACTGACTATTGACAGTATTCGAAGAGAACTTGAGAATTTAAATTTAGATTGTGAAATAATAGTAATCGATGGCGGCTCCGATGATGGAACTCTTGATTGGCTTGTTAAGCAAAAAGATATAATAACAATGGTCCAACATAACCGCGGTATATGGAGAGGTAAAGAAATAAAACGCAGATCCTGGGGTTATTTTATGAATCTCGGATTTAAAGCAGCACAGGGCAAATACATTTGTATGTTAAGTGATGATTGTCTTATTATTCCTGGCGCAATAAAAAATGGATTTAATTACTTCGAAAAGCAGTTACAATTAGGAAGAAATGTAGGTGCTGTAGCCTTTTATTGGAGAGATTGGCCCAAATTTAGTTTTTATTATGCTGGTCTTGTTTTCGGGAAGATATTTGTAAACCATGGAATGTATTTAAACAGTGCTCTCACTTCAATAGGTTATATTGATGAAGATTTTTATTTTTATCATGCCGATGGAGATCTTTGTCTTAAGTTATGGGATCATGGTTTTGAGTGCCTGGCATGCCCCGATTCATTTATAGAACACTACTCACATGCTAATATTTCTGCCCGTAAGTCTAATAATATCAAACAATCTGAAGATTATAAAAAACTGCTGAAGAAGTGGGACAATATTTTTATAAATAGTGGTCCTGAAATACAACAATTATCATATATAAGTTTGCAGTTTGAAGATAGAAACAAAACCTTTCAAAAATTTATGAATTCTTTTGTTAAAATAAAGCATATCCTAAAAGAATATTCGGCAGGTACTGATTTGTTATCAAGAATAAAAAAAATGAATTTCAAAAATAGTCTTAATTCTTTCCAGAAATTTGAACATGGTATAAATAAAAAAACATGGGTATCTTATGATAAAATTATAAATTCATCTGAAAATAAGTATAAGAATGATTTAGAGATAAAATCCTCATCTCAATCAAAAGATGAAGATAAATCAGATGAAAGAATTATTATTTTAGAGTCATTTGATAAAAAATATATAAACAATAAACAACGTATATTGATACATATGCCTAAACCTGAAGATAGCCCGGGTGGTTTTTCATTGTTCAATAATTTATATCAATCTTTAAATTATATTGGAATATCTGCAGACGTTTTATATTTTGGCGAATCAGTAGAAAAAAAATTGGAACTGTTTAAGCCAACATGCTTGCTTACAAGTGACCATGAAAGCTGGTTGAGGTGGATTAATTGGCATGAAATACAAAATTATAGGGAAAAGAATGATCTAAAAATTGGTTTAACAGCTTCAATTGAGGAATATGGGAATACCCCATTATTACCTCGATTAGAATGGGCAAAAAAAGTGCAAGTTGATTTTTATTACAGTTTTCGAAGTAGAAGTTATTTCGAATCAAGGGTCGAATATAAACCTTTTTTTGAGGCAGGATTTTCTATTTTAAATATTGAATTTGGTGCTAATCCGTTGCTTTATTTTCCAATAAAAGGCATAGAACGTGATATAGACTATGTTTTTCTTGGTTCTAATAATCCCGATAAAATGGAAAGATATAATCAATATTTCACGGAGATATTTAAAAACTATAAGGGTTTTATACATGGTCCTGGATGGACTAGATTAAAAAAATTTCAGATGAATACGGAACTTGATAGATATTTTTATTCAAGGGCCAAAGTCGGTTTGAATCTTCACTTGCAGGAGCAGATTGATTGGCCGTGCGAGCTTAATGAAAGAACATATATGTTGGCAGCCTGCGGAGTGCCTCAATTGATTGATCAACCCGGATTACTTGTTGAACACTTTTCGTCTGACTGTTTTTTTATTGCTGATAACCCCAAAGATTATTATGATTTATTTAAATTTATTCTTGATAATCCTGAAGAGGCAAATAGGAGGTCTGAAATTTCCAGAAAGGAAGTCTTGGCAAAACATACAACTCTGCATCGTGCAGAACAATTTATCAAGCAATATGATTCTTTGTTTAATAATTGATGGGGGCATGCAGTGGATTTATTACTCAATACAAATATTGAAGAACTTATTTTAAACAAAATTCATGGAAAAGTAGGTCGTGTAGGTGGTTTAGTAAACCAAATTATAAACTACAAGAATTGCATTGTTGAAGATTTAAATATAAGTGATGGTGGCTTCGGGCAAATAGAAAAAATTGCTGACCATGAAAACTATATAGGTAAACTTAAGATTATTAAAAAATACGTTAAGCAGGAAGTTGTTTTTTTTACAACTGGAAAACGATCAATCAGGGATCGAAAGACAATTATAATTGACACACATAATGCTGTTTCAAATCCCTTTTTAATAGATAGATATAATAACATAATATCGTCAAATATGATCGAGCATTCACCTAATCCAATTTTTTTATTGTTAAATTTCCACTTTATGACTAAACTTGAAGGTCATCATTTTCATGCAATCCCTCATTATAAATATACTTACGATTGTTATCGTACGCCAACAACATTAGAACATATGATTGGTGACTTTGAAAATCAGATTTCTTTTAATGATTCAACTCATAATGAAGACTACATTAACTCTGCAATAGTAAAACATGGGTGGCAGAAAGAATTTCATGAAATATATCCTGTTGCCTATCCGTATATTCACTTTCATGTTTTTGATCAACATAATGTATCTGAATTATTTAATTTAATGTTTGAAGATGTCACTGTAGATATTATTAAGACAGATGAATTTTCAGATAATCTTATTTTATCCAGCAACATTCTAAAAAGTTCATTTATCAAAGAGTATAACTCTATAATTAAAAAATATTCCGAACAGATAATTAAATAATATGATATTATTAAAAAAAATAATAAAAGTAATTAAAAAATTAAGAATCAATGATGAGTCATTTAATAATAAAAATGATTGCTATAAAAAATCTGTATTTACCAATCAAATCAATTTTTATAAGGAATATGAAATTGGTGATTTTACATATGGAAAACCTAACATCATTTTTAAACAATCAAATCTAAAAATTGGAAAATTTTGTTCAATAGCTGATAATGTTACGATTTTTTTAGGCGGAAACCACAGGTCAGATTGGATAACAACATACCCTTTTGTTTCTTTTTTCAAAGATGCAAAACTATACACCGGACATCCAGCTACAAAAGGGGATGTTATAATTGGTAATGATGTTTGGATTGGATATGGAGTTTGTATAATGTCGGGATGTAGGATAGGCGATGGTGTTGTTGTTGGAGCAAATAGTGTAATTACTAAAGATATACCACCGTATTCAATTGTTGCGGGTAATCCGGCAAGAGTCGTTAGATATAGGTTCAGAAGAAATGAAATTGAGTCATTGTTAAAAATTGAATGGTGGAATTGGCCAATTGAGAAAATTAAAGAAGCATGGCCTGATCTGATGAACTCTGATGTGCAAAAATTTGTATTGATGCAAAGGTAGATAATATTATGAAATTACCAGCATATAGAGTAATAATTTTCGAGAGAATGCTCCTAAAATTAAAAATAATACTATTTAGTCATTTAAACTCAAGATATAGCATAAAAGAAAACTATATTACATCGGATGATATTTTATGGTGGGAAGGCCATATAAATAATATGGTTTTAAAAGATTATGAAGCTTAAAAGTGGGTATCCACTAAAAGTTAAGAATATTGTGTGTTGACAAAAGGGCTCACTTACATATAGAACTATCAATTAAAAGCCAGTGTGAGCTCCTGGGGATCAGCAGGTCGGCATATTACTATACACCAGAGCCGTCTGTTGACAAAGAAGAAATCAGAATTTTGAAAGCTATAGTGGACGAGTTACCCTACGTGCCAAGATAGTTGTCGCCTGAAATAAATCAGGAGATGACAATGAAATACACTAAAAGATTTAAAGAATCAGTACTTAAGAAAGTATTACCG
>PGXT01000014.1 GCA_002839285.1 Spirochaetae bacterium HGW-Spirochaetae-5
AAAGTATGGGAAATGATATTTGATATGATTGAAATTACTGAAAACGCAAAGCCGAATAATGCCCATCTGGCTCTGGCCGAACTTGAAAAAATGAAACTGCTGAAAGCCGTCATTACGCAGAATATAGACAACCTCCATCAGGAGGCGGGGAGTAAAAACGTAATTGAATATCATGGTAATGCCAAACACCTTGTCTGCATCAACTGTTCCGCCTCATACAGCTCTTCGGAGTTTGAAATTTCCAGAAGGCGTGTACCCCATTGCGACAGCTGCGGCAAGGTACTTAAACCTTCGGTAATATTTTTCGGAGAGAATATCCCTGAACGTGCCCTCACTGAATCTCAGAGACATGCCGAAACAGCTGATGTTGTGCTTGTTGCCGGTACATCGGCGATTGTCTATCCGGCAGCGGGGATACCCCGCATAGCAAAAAATCTGGGGGCTGTGATAATTGAATTTAATCTGGAAGAGACCGAACTGACCGGAGATTATACCGACATTTTTATATATGGTTCAGCCGGAAAGACTCTCCCTGAACTTGTTAAACTGCTGAAAAATTAAGGAAATAAATTGAAAAGAATAATACTTTTACCTGATCATATAAAACATATGATTGCAGCGGGGGAGGTCGTTGAAGGGCCATTTTCCGTTGTAAAAGAACTTGTCGAAAACTCAATCGATGCCGGTGCCTCGGCAATTGATGTGCAGGTTCTCGACTCGGGACTTAAAAAAATTATGGTGCGCGATAACGGCAGCGGAATTCTGAAAGATGATATCGCTCTTTCAATTCAGGAGCACGCCACAAGTAAGATAACCGATATCTCCGGGCTTCAGAATGTTTCAACATACGGATTCAGAGGGGAGGCTCTATCGAGTATATCCTCAATTTCCGATCTGGTAATTCTCTCAAATACCGATGGAGAAACAATGGGCTCAAGGCTTGAGTCGTCCGGTGGAGTTGTCACTATATCCGACTTTGCCGGATCACGGGGAACCACTATAATTGTTGAAAATCTTTTCTACAATATGCCCGCCAGAAAGAAGTTTTTAAAATCGAAAAAAATTGAATTAAGAAATATCAGAGAGACAATACTTAAGATGGCGCTCCCTGCTTACGATGTTGCATTTACTCTTGATGTTGACGGCAAAAGAGAGATATCTCTTCAGGCTGCAAAGACTCAGGATGAACGGATTCAGCAGGTTTTCGGTAAAACAATACTGCAGAGTCTCTACATCGAGGAGCTCAGTGATATAAAAGTAAGTCTTAAGGGATATCTCTCCAAGCCTGAATTTATAAAAGGTTCACGGAGCATGCAGTACCTATATGTAAACAACAGACCCATAGAGTATAAGTTTTTTTCATATCATCTTTCCCGTGCATATGAAGCTGTTATCCCCCGGGGGAAATATCCCGCTGCGATTATATTCATTGAAATCGATCCGGAACTTATCGACGTTAATATACATCCGGCAAAGCGTGAGATTAAACTCTTCGATCAGAAATATATTGATGATATGATATATAATCTTGCCTCAAAAAGTCTCTGTAAACCTCATACTGTTCCCGATTCATTTTTTAAAGCATCACCGGTTGAATTCAGCGTCAGAAAATATTCACCGCAGGAGAACTCCTATCCTCACCCTCCGCGGACCGCCTCACTCTCTGCTGAAAAGGATCAAAGCGAAACTCCATACACCGGGACACTCTTTGAGTCCGGTGAAGTGAGCATTCCTGTCAATCCCGATTTTAAAACCGACAGAGGATTGAAAATTCTCGGAACACTTTTCGATACATATATTCTCATAGAGGATGACGATAAACTTCTTCTAATCGATTTTCATGCCGCTCACGAAAGAATGGAATATGACAAGCTAATGGCAAACCGCGGTGAGATAGAGTATCAGGAGCTTATATTCCCTGTCAGTATTGACCTCTCTATCGATGACTACAGACTTGTAACGGATAATCTTGAAATTTTCAGTGAGACAGGGTTCGAAATTGAAGAGTTTTCAGACTATACTGTAATTGTAAGATCAGCACCTGTAATTGCCGGCAGTTATAAAATTGATGAATTAATTAAAAATATGATTGATAATATAAAAGAAGGATTAAAAAGTAATGATCTTGTTGAACGGTTTTACTCACTCGTTGCCTGTCACTCTGCCAAGAGAGCGGGTGATAAACTGAGCAGAACCGACATGGAGACTCTCACCCGTAAAGTGCTTGATGGTGAGATAGAGTTAAGGTGTCCTCACGGGAGGCCTTTTTTCTTTACAATAAATCAGACTGATCTAGAGAGGATATTTAAAAGATAATGAAAAAGATAGTGCTTGCAGTGGGGTCTTCAATCTCGGCGTACAAATCATGCGATCTTGCCCGCCTGTTTGTTAAAAGCGGATACGATGTTTACACTGTTCTGACGGAAAACGCGACAAAACTTGTCTCCCCCATAGCTCTTGAAGCTCTCACCGGTCATCCTGTTTATACAGACGAAACCCTGTGGGAGAAGCATGAGATGGGTCATATCACCTTGAAGGATGACGCGGCTCTGTTTCTTGCGGCCCCTGCTACGGCTAATATGATCGGAAAATTTGCAAACGGAATTGCCGATGACATGGTGAGCACAACATTTCTCGCGATGAAATGTCCCATACTTATCGCGCCGGCAATGAATCCGAATATGTACAGTCACCCCTCGGTTCAGTTTAACATCGGGAAGCTGAAAGGGTGGGGTTTCGGATTTGTCGAGCCCGATGAAGGTCTGGTTGCATGCGGTGACACCGGGAAGGGGCGGCTTGCCGATATCAATATAATTTATCAGGCGGCTGTAGATGTTATTGAAGGAAAGTAAAATTATTGTAACGGGCGGTCCAACCCGTGAGTGGTTCGATCCCGTCAGATACATATCAAATGCATCGAGCGGAAAGATGGGGATAGCTCTTGCAGATGAAGCTTATAAAATTTCAGAAAATACAATCTTTATACATGGCCCGATAAATGAAAATCTTGTAAAAGATAAGCCCTACGAGTGCCGGAAAATAGAAACTACTGCGGATCTTCTTGAAGCTGTTCTGAATGAGATAGAGGAGAATTCCGTCCTTATAATGTGCGCTGCTCCGGCTGATTATACTCCAATAGAGAAATCTGATGAAAAAATAAAAAAGCAGGATGGAGATGTTATATTGCATATGAAGCGTACCCCGGACATTCTCAAAAATGTGGCGGATACTAAAAAATGCAGAAGACTTAATAATTTTTTTGTTACAGGGTTTGCAGCTGAAACGATGAATACCGAGAGCTATGCCATGTCAAAACTGGCAGCCAAGGATCTCGATATGATCTGCCTTAATGATGTTTCACAGCCGGGTGCGGGATTTAATGTGGATACAAATGTAATTACTATTTTTACCAGGAGCGGACTGAAAATTGAACTCCCTATTCTTACAAAGGAGAGAGCAGCATCTGAGATTCTTAAACAGATAGATGCGGAACTTTTAAAGAGAGGTGATTAGTTATGTATATACGAAAACCGGCAGTTGCAGGCTCTTTTTATCCCGGTAATCCGGAACAACTGCAGAAACAGATCTCCGATTATCTGGAAGCGGCCGGACCGTTATCCGGTGAATTTAAAAATGATATAATAATGGGTATAATCTCCCCTCATGCGGGATACATTTATTCCGGTCCCGTAGCGGCATATGGCTATAACTATTTTGCACAGAGCAGTTATGAAAGATTTATCGTTATCGCTCCCTCTCATCGAGGGAGGTTTAATGGAATTTCTGTTATTCCGGAAGGACTTTATAGAACACCGCTTGGTGATGTGGAGATCGATTCAGATTTAGGACGACGGCTTGAAAAGAGAGACTTTTTCAGTTTTATAAAAGAGGCGCACGAATCTGAACACTCACTTGAAGTGCAGATTCCATTTCTTCAGGTGGTTAAATCCGGGGCGTGCATTGTACCTCTTGTAATCGGCACCACGGATCCTGAACTCTGCAGAACTATAGGAAAGACAATTGCAGATGAGATTAAATCCTCCGGGAAAGAGTATGGAATAATTATATCAACGGATCTTTCTCATTATCATCCATACAATGAAGCCGTTAAAAAAGACAGTGATTTTATTATAGCATTGGAGTCCTTTGATGAGAACAGAGTTGCAGATGTGGTTTGTTCCGGCAGGAGTGAAGCATGCGGTGAAGGCGCCGTGCTGACCGGAATGTCTCTTGCAGGGGAACTCGGTGCGAAGAGAATCAAAACAGTAAAATACGCCAACTCAGGTGATACAGCCGGATCGAAAGATCAGGTCGTGGGCTATCTCTCGGCGCTCATTTTAGGATAATGCGGGTAATCCATATGATTGAATTAAATAAAGATCAGCAGATAAAACTATTAAAGCTTGCAAGGAAAACTATTGCGGATAAACTCGGTATTGCTGAAATTCCCGGGGAACTCTCCTTTGAAGATGATGTTTTCAAAGAAAAATGCGGAGCCTTTGTAACTATTCATATAAAGGGTGACCTCAGAGGGTGTATCGGATATATAGAGGGCGTGAAATCGATTCCGGAAACAGTAAAAGATATGGCGTCCGCGTCTGCGTTCAGTGATCCGAGATTCTCATCCTTAACTCCCGACGAGTATAAAAAAATTGACATAGAGATATCAATCCTTAGTCCTGTTGAGAAGGTAAATGATATAAACGAAATTGTAGTGGGGCGTGACGGTTTAATTATAAGCCGTGGATTCAGCCGGGGATTGCTTCTTCCTCAGGTTCCCGTTGAACAGGGTTGGGACAGAGAGACCTTTCTTTCTCATCTCTGCTATAAGGCCGGATTACCCGCAGATTCATGGAGTAAGCCCGATATTGTTATAGAAAAATTTTCAGCTCAGGTCTTTTCTGAAAATGAATTATTTTTAAAATAAAATTTTTGCTTGAACAGGCCGGTGTCGCATTTTATTCTGGAAGAGCACAGCGATCTGTAATGCACCCTCCAGGATAATTCGCCTGAACAGGTCTGATAAATAAAAACTGGTTGATTATAAACAAAATGAACAATAATAAAATTGCAGCAGTGATTCTCATATTCTCGTTCTTTTTAACTACCGCCTGTAAAGAGAAAAAAGCTTTTGTTGATCCCGCCTATGTGTTTATGAAGTGGTCAAGTGCGGTGAAAAATCTTAATTATAAAGAGTATGTTGAATGCGAAGCTTTTCCCAAGGATGAAATAGTATTCCGTGAGCTCTACACAGACTTTTATTTTGCCGATCTGCTCATCCGTGATCTCGGTAAATTTGATGAAAATGAAACCGGAAGTGATGTTGATGGATTTAAGTATAACAAAAGAAAAGTTTATTTCGAATGTAAAAGAATTGAGCGGAAAACCGGAAGGGCTGTACAGGAGATGAAGGGCGATATTGAGTTTATACTCTATATCAACGGACCTAAGCTTAACAAGGGCTGGCTCATGTATAACAGAACAATAATAAGCACGGGGATAAATATTAAGAAATGAAATTTTTTGAATTGTTTGTCGGATTCCGGTATTTAAAATCGAAGAAGGCTCAGGGTTTTATCTCATTTAACACACTTCTTTCAGTTTTAATTGTCTTCATAGGTGTTTTTATTTTAATTGTGGTTTTGTCTGTTATGAACGGTTTTCAGGGGCAGATAAAGAATAAAATACTCGATGTGGATTCACATATTGTCGTTTCAACTCTTGCCGGTGAAATTGACGGTGCAGCTATTAAAAATTACAGAGATATAACTGATAAAATAAGAAAGATCGATAGCGTTGTCTCTGTCAATCCCTATGTTCAGGGGCAGGGGCTTTTCAGATTTAAAAGGAATATCGGCCCGATTATGATCCGTGGTATGGGTTCAAAAGATGATATACCCGAAGATATCACAAAATTTATCACTTCGAATAAAAAAGCATTCTGTCTCGAGAAGGGGATCTATATCGGTGAGGAGATGGCATCTAATTACGGCATAAAGCCCGGTCAGCAGATTGAGCTTATTGTCCCCAAGGGGAGGCTTACGGCACTTACGGGTATTACTCCCGGTATCGGCAGATATAAAGTACTCGGTTTTTTTAAAACAGGATACTACGATTTCGATACTAAGCTGATTATGATGTCACTTGCCGACAGCCAGAGTCTTTTTTCACTTGGTGATGTGGCCTATTCTATAGGTGTAAAGATAGATGATATTTATAAAATGAACAAAATGGCTTCCCTGATACAATCCGCCATCGGATTCGAGTATGTTACCATGACTGCTGAACAGAGGAACCATAATCTTTTTTATGCACTTAAGCTGGAAAAACTGATAATGACTGTTATACTGTTCCTAGTAATTGTAGCTTCAGGTTTTACAATTATGGGTACAATTGTAATGGTGGTAATGGAAAAAAGGCGTGCAATAGGTATTTTAAAATCAATGGGAGCAAAGCCTTCATCAATCATGATAATTTTTGTTCTTGAGGGTTTTCTTATCGGAGTTATCGGTACTTTTCTTGGTGTAGTTCTGGGACTTGCCGCTTCGTTGAATCTAGAGGCGATAATTATCTGGATTGAAGATGCGATAAATGGAGTAATGGGGTATGCTTATAATCTTTTTGATCTTGGTGTTTTCTATAGAGTAAGCATTGTCCCTACTAATGTATATTACATAGATTCAATTCCTACGGAGATAAGTCCCGAGTTTGTTGTGTTTATAGCCGCATCAGCAATATTTCTCTCAACATTTGCCGCTATCTTTCCGGCATGGCAGGCGTCCAGGCAGAAACCTGTTGAAACTATCAGGTATGAGTAGGTTAATTTAATGAATTCTGATAATAAAATAATAGAGATAGAGGGCCTTGAAAAATCCTATGGTTCAGGAAGAAATGCCATACAGGTTCTCCGGGGCATTGACCTTGATATAACTAAAGGTGAGGCGGTTTCAATTACCGGTCCCAGCGGAACAGGCAAGTCGACACTCCTTAATATGATGGGATGTCTGGATAATTTTGATAAGGGGAGTCTGAAAATTTCAGGGAAGGATATCTCTTTCTTGTCAGTTGATGAACTTTCATCCTTCAGAAACCGGCATGTGGGATTTATTTTTCAGCTTCATAATTTACTGCCGGAGTTTACAGCAATAGAAAATGTAATGATACCTCTGCTTATAAGAAGAACCCCTTCAAAAACAGCCCGTGAAATGTCCATGGAACTTTTGAAGAAATTCAACATGGAGGACCGGGCAACGCACAAACCGGGGGAGATGTCGGGGGGAGAGTGTCAGCGGGTTGCAGTGGCAAGGGCAATCGTAGGTGAACCGGATTTAATTCTGGCCGATGAACCTACGGGGAGTCTCGATTCAAAAAATTCCATGATACTTCTTGAGATACTTCTCGATCTGTGCAGAGAAAAAGGGAGCACAATTGTTATTGTAACTCATGATATGAAAATAGCCGGGATGACACAACGAATGATTCCCATGCTCGATGGTCTTATTGTAGGTTCAGACGATTTATAATTTTTTATAACGGGGTTTTATGCCTGATTTAATAAAAACAGTAACGGATAAAAGCCAATTTCAATTTCTGCTCGATAATTTTTTTAAATCCGCTCCGGTATTTATCAAAACCAGCAGCGGAAGCATCAATCTTCAATACATAGGGTATTCCGACGGTAATGTTGCCTTCCGCATACCTCTGGTTAAGTCTTCACCTGAAAGTGTTGTGGTATTTACGCGGCACAAAACCAATACAATCTATCTGAGCATGAAATACATTGAACGGAGTGAAGATACTTTTATCTACATACCTTTAAAATTTCAGATAATATCCGAGTCGAGAAAAGAGGACCGGAAACTTGTAGGTATTGAGGGCGGTAAAAGCATAATGTACCTGAACAATTTTATTACTGACTATATAATTGAACGGGGACTTGCAACTGCTGATAAAAAAATAGATAAAGTAAAGGAATTCGCCGAGTTTGAGAAAGCAAAAGTGACAACAGGCTAAAACATATCATCAGTACCTCAAAGCCGATATATATGCCGAACCTGAATGTTGATCCCGATCCTTCAAAAGTCGAAGAGCATAATTTTTATATCAATCATATATATAGATCTGACATTTCACTCTCATCAAGAAATAAATATGTCGCGGAAATTACAGTCCCCATTATGTATAACGATGTTATAATTTACGGATATCTTCAGGTAAACAGCTCACAGCCTGTAACTGACGGAATGTATGCCGTAGTGAGAAGGATGAGTATTGCACTTAACCAGTTAATGGTGAAGCATCAGCTTTTCTTCCCGCTGGAGGACAGATTTCTTGTGGCTGATATTTCACACAAAGGGATGAGCTTCGTTTTTAAAGAGAAAAAATTTCTAAGATTTTTTGAAGAGGGAACAAAAGTTAATTTTGATATACTTCTGCCCACTCAGAAAAAAGCACTGGTGGGTGCAATAATCAGGAATATAACATTCCTTGAAAACAGAATTATAAAAACAGGCTGTGAAATCTTTAAAATGGACGATACAAGCAAAGCAAACTACGATGAATTTATAGAATTATCTCAGTGAGCTATATGTGGTGATCAACCGAAGCAGTTAATTCTTTCAATCTCGGCTTAACATACTCCAATCCTTCATTGATATCATCAAAGAAGTGAAATAGATTCAGATCCTCCGACGATATCATCCCGTAGTCCACCAGTTTCGGGAAATTTATCAGATCTTTCCAGTATGCACTGTCATATAAAAGCACCGGAATCTGTTTAGCCATTTTTTTTGTCTGAATGAGTGTTAATGTTTCAAATAGTTCGTCAAATGTTCCAAAACCGCCGGGGAAAACGATTATAGCTTTTGCATGATAGATCAGCCATAACTTTCTCATGAAAAAATAGTGGAATTCCATATTAAGTTCTTCAGAAATATATTGATTCGGATGCTGCTCAAAGGGGAGTGATATATTTAAACCTAGTGTTTTTACACCCGCATCATAAGCTCCCCGGTTTGCTGCCTCCATAATTCCGGGACCGCCGCCTGTGCATATGTAAAAGGTGTTTCCTGTTTCTTTCTTAAGTTCTTTGCTGTATTCAGCCAGTTCAAATGAGAATTTTCTTGCAATGTTGTAATATTCTGCAGTGCCGAATTCGTTGTTGTCAGGATTAGTTCTGGCCGAACCGAAAAATACCACGGTATGGTTTATGTCGTTTTTCTTTAATTTTGCTTCCGGCTGTATGTATTCACTGAGAATTCTTAATGTCCGCCCTTCTCTTGAATTCAGGAATTCAGGATCTTTATATGCTTTTTGAGGTTTGTGCATGTTTATAATACCGCCTTTTTCTTTTTATATTAAATATAGTACCATCTGTCGAATCGGTTACATTAGATGCAATTATTGTCTTTTTATCTATATATTCGATAGAGACAGAATCCATAAAACTTAATATAATTTTAAGGCCGGCTCCGATCCCCCGGAGAGGGACTATTTCTCCATTTACTTTTATTGATAACTTTGATTTTTCGGAATCTGTAGCGTAACTGATAATCTGATCATGGTAGTTTCTTGAGTGTATGTCGGGAGTGGTGCTTAATATTTTTATAAAATCAAGACCTGTCCCGTGATCAATGATTGTTGCATCAAATTCCTCTTCAGATACAGTGTATCTGATTGTAATATTCCGTTTTTCAGGGATATTACAGGATTTATCATTACAATTCATTGTAACCTGAACCGCATTGGTAATAGATTCATCCATGGAGAGAATTATTTCATCTATCTCCTCCTGAGGATACTCCATTTTAATGAGATCTATCATTAACCTGTCAATTACTTCAGGAACTATCGAAGTGTTTGCGGTAAAACTGTCCAGAAAACCTATTTCTTTATTTTTTATCATACCATTTCTTTATTCTGAGTTATTTCATGAAGATGTAAAAATAGCCTGAAAAAATCAATTCATTAATTATTTTTCAGCACTGCAATAGCAGTTTTTATAATAAAGGATATATTTATTATAAAATGTTAAATTTAAATAAGTATTTATTCTATAGCGGCAGTGAATTGTTTTCGGGATGCATATGTTTAGCATATGCAGAAATGATGAATTACAGGGATAATACCCCTGAAATTCATCATTTCTGGCACAGCGCATAGCACTGTGCCCGTGAAAATTAATTGCTGCTCTCTTAACTTTTTTTAATTAAAAAATTTTGTAAAGCTCATTATCTAAACAGATAAAATTTTTATAAAACAGATGATTATTCAAGCCTCGTCGGGCTTTTTAACTTTTTCAAATATGTGCGTTCCCGGAAAAAATTCACTTCGTTCGAATCGGTAGTGAATTATTTCCGGGGGTGCGTATGCTCCGCATACGCCTGGAATGGTGGATTACGGGGTGCTGCCCCCTGAAATAAACTGCTGCCTTCGAATCTATTATTACAGATTGTAAAAAATAGTTCACAGAATAATCTGATGAATAATACTTGGATAATAAATTTTAAGTTAATATTAAAAGGAATATCCGGGCCGGATTATGAAAAGCGGTATATACATACACATCCCATTCTGCAGAAATAAATGTGATTACTGCAGTTTTTATTCAATTCCGGTAAACAATAATAGTGATATCATAGAATCTTATGTGGAAAAACTGCTGAAAGAGATTGATCATATCTCCGGAATTTACGGCAGAGCGGATGCCGATACAATATATTTCGGAGGTGGTACCCCCTCCATTCTAAAGCCCGGACAGGTAGATAAAATAATCAGCAGGATTTCAAAAAACTTTGATTTGGGCTCTGACCCCGAAATCACAATCGAGATGAATCCCCATGATCTGCTTCGTGAAAAGCTTAAGGGATTTACACAGGCCGGCGTGAACAGAATAACCCTGGGTGTACAATCGCTGAATACTGAAATGAGAAAAAATATCGGCCGAAGAGGGGGAGTTTTAACTGAATCAGATTTTGAACTCTTTTTTTCTCACGGCGGATTCATCAGATGTCTTGATATTATGGCCGGGCTCCCGGGTCAGAGCAGGTCTCTATTGCTGAATGATCTGGAAAGGGTAACTTCATACAAACCTGAACATATATCACTATATCTTCTTTCTGTAGATGAGGATACACCGCTCGGCAGACGTTTTAATCCTGACGATAATTTTGATAATCTCCAGGCTGATTTGTGGGGAGATGCAATGGATTTTCTTTCAGAAAAAGGGTATATTCATTACGAAATTTCGAATTACGCTCTCCCCGGATTCGAATCAAGGCATAATTCCAAATACTGGGATTTCACTCCATTTTTCGGCTTCGGTTCAGGCGCTCATTCATTTGCAGATGGAAAAAGATATTCAAACAAGCTTCAGGTTAGTGATTATATAAACAACGATGAATTTCTGTACGATTTTGAGGCTCTGACCCCGGAAAGTATAATAGTCGAATTCTTTATGACATTTCTCCGGAGAATGAAGGGATTCAGCAGCGAAGAGTTTATTAGCGTCACTGGAGTTCCCATCCCCGACAGTGTTATTGCTATATTAAATGCATTTATAATAGAAGAGATGATTGAAATAACCGATGGAAGATACCATCTCTCAAAAAAAGGTCTTTTTTATACAGATTCTATAATTTACAGACTTACAGAACAGTTCCTTTAGGAACCATGATTTGCATGATAAAGGATTTTCATGATCACAGAGCGGGTAAACTCTCTCTAAATCAGGGAAATCTTAAAATCAGGTGAATCAAGGTTCAGACAAAAAACTCCTCTTATCTAGCGTCTATAAACCTCAAAACTAATATAAAAACTTCTCATTGATTCGGGACATATTACCGATACTTAAATGAATATTCATACTTTGATCATGGAGGGTCAAATGCATCAGGCCGTTTTTAAGCTGGAAAATATTATGAATCTTGAAAGAGAGATCTATCAGGAGATATATAGAATAGAAGAAGAAAAAAGTGAAGCAATAATAAAAAAGTCCGGGAAGATTATTGAAGAACTCTCCGTATCTCAGGAGAAACTTCTCGGTAAAATTGAATCGCTTGAACATGAAAGAATAAAGCTTATGGAGAGCTATAAAAAATCGCATAAGCTTCACCCTCCTCATGGAGATGTTACTCTTCAGGATGTAATAGATTCAACGGACAGTAAAACTGCATTTTCACTTAAAGAGGCAGGTATAGAGCTTAAAAGAATTCTGCTGAAAGTGAAGAGCATTCAGGATCTTAACTCCAGACTCATAAAAGATAATATGGAGTTTTACGACATACTTATCTCAGGTTTAAAAAACAGTTCCACTCTCCGTTCCGGTTACGGAAGGGACGGGAAAGAACAGGGTCGTGTATTTAATCCGGTATTGTTCAATATTAAGGCGTAAAGGGGAAAATTATGAATTCAACATTCATGGGACTTGAAATCGGGAAAAGGGGCCTTCAGTCGCACCAGCAGGCGCTTCATGTGACAGGTCATAACATATCTAATGCTGAAAACAAGGATTATTCAAGGCAGAAGGTTGTAATTACATCTGCCGATCCCATATATGTCCCTTCATTAAACAGGGGTGAACAGGCCGGACAGCTCGGTCAGGGGAGTACTGTAGCTTCAGTGGAGAGAATCAGGGATTCCTTCATCGATGACCGAATGGTGGCTGAAAAGAATACCATGGGATACTGGAAATCTAAAAACGATTTTATATATCAGATAGAAACTATATACAATGAACCTTCCGACCAGTCTATCCGGAGCAGAATGGATGCCATGTGGGCATCATGGCAGGAACTCTCCAAATATCCCGAGGAGAGGTCAACACGGGAAGTTGTAAAAGAGAAGGGGGTTCACCTTGCCGGAGAAATCAACGGTGTGTTCAGGCAGCTCTATGATTTGAGGCAGAATGCCAATATGCAGGTGGAACACCGTGTTAACCAGATTAACATGTATGCATCGGATGTCCGTGATCTCAATGAGCGTATTCAGAAGTCGGAAGCTCTTGGTGATAACCCCAATGATCTTAGAGACAGAAGAGATGCACTTATCGAGAAATTATCAAACATCGTAAATGTTTCTGTAGGTAGAAGCGATAAAGATGAAGTGATAGTTTATATAGATGGCGAGAACCTTGTACAGGGATCGATCCTCAGACCTTTGAAAGTGGTAAAGAATCCCGATAATGACGGAATGTTTGATGTTGTATGGAAGACTTCCGAAACTCCGGTCTCCGTTAAAGGGGGCGAGCTTGCCGGTCTTATTGAAGTACGTGATGTTATACTAAGACAGAACATAAATGACGTGAATGCTCTGGCTGTAAACATAACAGACCTTACCAATGAAGTTCACCGTGACGGTTTCGGACGGAGAGGCGAGACTAATACCAATTTTTTCTCTCACCTGAATATTAGTGATGACAGCGAAGGGAATTTTGACTACAACAATGACGGTGTAAACGATACCACTGCAATATTTAAAGTTGCAGGAAATAATAAAGTGGATTCATCGGCGGCAATCGGAATAAGCGGAACTCTTTCATTTGCAAGAAACGATTCACTTGACTCAATTGCAGAAATCGATTATGCCGAGTCCGATACCGTTAACTCCGTTATAAAAAAGATAAATGACGCAAAACTCGGTGTTGTGGCATATATGGATCACAACGGAAGTTTTGCCCTGAAAGCTACAGTTGCCCGTGATACCGATAAAAAGAATTTCATGCTCCGTCATCTTGAGGATTCGGGCCAGTTTCTTGTGGGTCTTACGGGAGTTCTTAAACAGAGCGGCCAGCAGGGATCTTTCGATTACAGGAGAGTTAATGATGTTGTTAAATTTCTCCCCCAGAAAGAGCATATAACTATTACACCCAGGTTTAATCCCGCTGCAAGTATGGCTGTTTCGCGCGAGATAATTGAAGATGTTGATAAAATTGCCGCGGCCAAAGGGAACGATATCGGCGGCACCGGCGACTTTAATACAACAAACGGTATTGGAGATGGAACGAATGCTCTCTCCATTGCGTCACTGAGACACAAGGCTGCAATGGTGGACAGTAAAACTACATTCTCTGAATTTTATACAGCGCTTATTGCAAGAATCGGATCTCAGGGGGAAGAGACCAAAGACAGAATTGAAAATCAGACAACTCTGCTTAAAAATCTTGAAAATATGCGTCAGTCAGTGTCAGGAATAAATCTCGATGAAGAGATGGCAAACATGGTTGCGTTTCAGCATGGTTATAACGCCTCGGCCAGGGTAATTTCTACCATGGATAAAATGCTCGAAACAGTAATCAGACTCGGAGCAGGAGCGTAATATATGAACAGAATAACAAATTCCATGATCAATAATACGATGACCTTCAATCTCCAGAGGCATCAGACAGAAATGGATACAATACAGAATCAGCTTTCCACGGGTAAAAAAGTTCAGACTCCCCGCGACAATCCTATCGCGGCAACAAACCAGATGATGTATCGAACAAGGTTATCCGAGATAGATCAGTATATATCAAACATTAATGAAACACAGTCGAGACTCAACGAAGTCGATACAGCTCTTCAGTCAACTCTCCGCATATTTCAGAGAATCAGAGAGCTTTCAGTTCAGGGTGCAAACGGAATATACTCGAACTTCGAAAGAAAAGAGGCCGCGGCAACGGAGATTAATCAGCTTCTTGAAGAGATAGTGAGTATAGCCAACACCAGAGGAGCCACCGGGAAAGCGATTTTCGGAGGATTTAAAACCGGAACTGAAGATCAGCCCAATCCTTTCGTACCTATTTATATGACTCTTACTGCCGGCAGACAGGGCGATGCCATGATCGGAGTTGAATATCGCGGGAATACAGGGGCACAGATCAGAGAGGTCGGTAAAGGCGATACAATGGAAGTAAATATTCCGGGTAATAAAGTATTCTGGGCAACTGATCAGATGCTTACTTCCGGACAGGATGCTACAAACTACAATGCTGCATCAAATCAGGTGATAAAAATTGACGGGACGGAGATACAGGTTACCGCAGGGGATAATATCGATATTATCATCGATAAGATTAATAATGCAGGGCTGAGCGTCTCGGCAGCAAAGGGCGGGGTTAATAATCTTATACTGTCAACAACAACTCCGCATCAGATATGGGTTGAAGATAAAGGGAGCGGGACAGTACTTCAGGATCTTGGAATAATAAACAGAAATTATCCTCAGCCTCCGAACAATATAGACTCAACTGTTACAATAGGGGGGATGTCGATATTTGAAATGATAATTCAGGTCAGAGATGATCTTGTGCGTGGCGATCAGGAGCTTGTAGGGGGCCGGGATCTTGGCCTTATCGACATGGCGCTTGATAATGTTCTTCGGCACCTTGCTTCAACCGGAGCCAAGCAGAATAGAGTTGAAGAGCTTGCGAAGAAAGCTGAATATGAGAAAGGGAATGTAACCGAGATACTTGCTAAAAATGAAGGTATAGATTATCCCGAAACGATAATGAACTTTAAATGGCTTGAAAGTATTCATCAATACGCATTATCCGTAGGGGCTAAAACAATCAAAACCACATTGATGGATTTTTTACGATAGTATTGAAGGGTATTTATTTATAAAATTCTTAAATTTCCGCGGGGCACTTTCCGCGGAAACTATGTTTAAACATGCGTCAATGTTTCAAAGTAATTTAAAAAATGAGTGAGGTTCCTGCTTGAGTATAAAAGTTAACACTAAACCGTTCGGCGAAATAGAGATCAATGAGCTTCAGATTATAGATTTTCCTGAAGGTATTCTCGGTTTTGATTTTATAAAAAAATTTATAATTCTGGATGCCGAAGATGAAGGTTCGCCTTTCAAGTGGATGCAGGCTTTCGATGAAAAAAATCTCGCTTTTGTAATAATACGACCTCTTGATTTTATGGATGAGTATGAACTTGTCATCTCTCAAAATGATCTTGAAACACTTAAGTCCGACAACATCGAGGAATTACTTACATTTGCTATTGTAACCATTCCTGATAATCCGAGGAATATGACAGCGAATCTTCAGGGGCCGGTTATTATTAATCCAGTAAAACGGCTGGGTAAGCAGGCGATTTCCCTCAGTGACCGCTATACAGTTCGTCATAATATTCTGGACGAAATGAAAAAACAAACTAAGGCGGGGGGATGAGATTATGCTTGTTCTTGCCAGACGATTGAATGAAAGTATAATGATCGGCGATGACATTGAGATTGTCGTCATTGATATAAAGGGTGACCAGGTAAAGCTCGGGATTAAAGCTCCGAGGAAAGTAACTGTTCACAGAAAAGAGATTTATCAGGAGATCAAACAGGAGAATATCGCCGCTATCAGTTCCGATTTTGATCCTAATACTCTGCGCGATCTTTCTGATCTATTTAAAAAAGATAAAAAGTGATGTTCAATATAGATTTATTTACTGCATCTCTTATATTTTTCGGGTTTTTTCTTGTCAGAGAATTTGTTGCCTATAAAAAAATACTGGTTCTTAAATATTTTTTCACACCTCTTCTGACATTTATGCTTGTGCTGATGATGATTTATTCAATCAGCATAAACGGATTCGATAAATACAGAGTTTTAATACTGCTGTCACTGCTGTCGGCACTTGTTGCTGATACACTGCTTATGATAGAGGAAGTTGACCTTCTTAAAAACGGAATGGTATATTTTATCATAGGTCATGTTTTCTACGTATTTGCTTTTTCCGGAGATATAACATTTAAAACATGGAATATTTTTCTTATAGCGGTATTGGCTGTTTTAAGTTTTATTTATATAAGGATTTTAATGAAAACAGCCGGTAAAATGATAATACCTGTTGTATCATATGTTTTAATCCTTGATTTAATGGTGTATTTTGCCCTGACGGGGTTGAATAATGGATTGTCTGCATCGGGTATAATTGTAGCTTCAGGCGCTCTTCTCTTTATGATTTCAGATTTTATCCTGTCGATAAACGCATTTGTTAAACCTGTCCCCAACAGTACGGTCTACACATGGCTGCTGTACGCGCCGGCACAATTTCTCTTCGTGCTGTCCACTTTTATTCATTAAATCCTTTAATTATACACTTCAGCATGGCAGCAGTTTGTTTCCAGGCGCGAGTATGCTTCGGATTTGCGGAAATAAATTACTGCACTCAGGCTCAGATATATGCTCAGTAATTAAGGCTGACTTTAATTTATATTTTAATAACATTAATTGTTAGAATAAAAATATTTAAAATCATATAAATATTTGAAATATTCTGGCCTTTTTATTACAATGACTAAATGTTATGAAATTTTATTTTAAATCTGTTCATAAGCCGGCGGTAAAATTTTTCCCCAGCTGCGTCCGGTCTGCAGCGGAAAAGGAACTGCTCCGGTTTTCGGGCAGTTGATTTTAGTTCATTAACGTCAGGTAATAAAAACTTGACACCGATTTTCGGGGTCTTAATGTGTCAAAACTTTTCCGCCGGCAGTTACTGATCGTCTAAACAGGACGTTTTGTATCAGGTTTAGATTTACAAATTTTTAATCTGATTAACTGGGGTAAATCGGGAAGAAATCATCCGGATTATAACAATTGGATGATTCAGATGCAGGTATTTTTCATAATGTATAATGGTTGAAAGATCGTTATGCCTGGAAGTGTGCAGAATTTAACAACTTTAAAGGGTCTTTTTTAATAAAAAAATTGACAAATTTAAGTAACTGTTCAATGGTCAGACCACTAGACAGGTTGACCTGTTTTTCTTAAAATGGAATAATTCAGCACACAAAGCTCAAAAGATACACAAATACTTGGTTATTCAAATATTTATATCAAAAGGAGAATAAAGATGAATAAAAAGCAAATGAAGTCAATGGACGGTAATGTTGCTGCAGCCCATGTGGCTTATGCTTTTACTGAAGTTGCGGCAATTTATCCTATCACGCCATCAACAACTATGGCTGAACAGGTTGATGAATGGTCGGCTCATGAGAAGAGAAATATTTTCGGTAATATAGTAAGGGTCGCGGAGATGCAGTCTGAGGCGGGAGCAGCCGGAGCGCTTCATGGCTCACTTCAGAGTGGTGCGTTAAGCACAACATTTACAGCATCACAGGGTCTGCTCCTGATGATACCGAATATGTACAAAATGTCAGGGGAACTTCTTCCTGCGGTATTTCATGTAAGTGCGCGTACACTTGCTTCACAGGCGCTCTCTATCTTCGGAGATCATTCAGACGTTTATTCAGTCAGGCAGACCGGTTTTGCAATGCTTGCAACCGGAAGTGTTCAGCAGGTAATGGACCTTGCCGGAATTGCGCACCTCGCTGCAATTAAAAGCAGAGTACCTTTTCTTCATTTTTTCGACGGATTCAGAACTTCCCATGAAATTCAGAAAATTGAAGTTATGGAATATGCGGATCTTGCAAAACTCGTCGATTATGATGCAATAGACAGGTTCAGAAAGAACGGTCTTAATCCTGAGAATCCATGCACCAGGGGAACAGCTCAGAATCCTGATATCTTCTTCCAGGCGCGTGAAGCATCTAATAAGTATTATGAATCACTTGATGATGTTGTTGAAGGATATATGCAGGAGATAACTAAGATCACCGGTAGAGAGTATCATCCATTCACATATTACGGTGCACCTGATGCGGAAAACATAATCGTAGCTATGGGATCGGTAACTGAAACGATTATGGAAGTAATAGATTATCTTTCAGCTAAAGGGGAAAAAGTCGGTCTTATAACATGTCACCTTTACAGACCTTTCTCTGAAAAATATTTTATGAAAGTGCTCCCTAAGAGTGTAAAAAGAATTTCGGTTCTTGATAGGACTAAAGAACCCGGTGCTAACGGTGAACCGTTGTACCTCGACGTGAGAGACCTTTTCTACGGAAAAGCTAACGCTCCGGTTATCGTCGGCGGGAGATATGGACTCAGTTCAAAGGATACAACTCCGGCTCAGGTGATTGCAGTATATGAAAACCTTAAACTACCGGAACCGAAAAATCGTTTTACAGTCGGTATAGTTGATGACGTTACTTTCAAATCTCTGCCGGTTGGTGAAGATGTAAGTGTTGTTCCTGCCGGTACTATTGAAGCTAAATTTTACGGTCTAGGTTCAGATGGAACTGTTGGTGCAAATAAGAACTCAATAAAGATTATCGGTGATACGACTGAGCTTTATTCTCAGGCTTATTTCGCTTACGATTCAAAGAAATCGGGCGGTATAACTGTATCTCACCTGAGATTCGGTTCAAAAGAGATTAAGTCGACTTATCTGATATCACAGCCTGACTTTGTTGCCTGTCATGTACCTTCATATATTTTTAAATATAATGTACTTAGAGGCCTGAAGAAGGGGGGAACATTCCTGCTCAACAGTGCGTGGAGTCCAGAGGAAACACTGGAAAAACTCCCGGAGAAGTATAAGTACTATCTCGCTAAAAATGATATCAAGTTTTATATAATGAACGCAACACAGATTGCCGATGAGCTTGGTCTTGGAACAAGAACAAACACGATTATGCAGTCGGCATTTTTTAAATTATCAAATGTAATCCCCTATGAAAAAGCTATCGGTGAAATGAAAGCTGCCATAAAGAAATCATACGGCAAAAAGGGAGACGACGTTGTTAATATGAATAACGCTGCTATCGATAAAGGTGCAGAGGCAATTGTAAAGGTTGAGATACCTGAAGACTGGAAAAAAATTACACTTTCTGCCGATGTACACGCGGGTAATGTTCCTGAGTTTATATCAAAAGTTGCAGAACCGGTAAACAGACTTGAAGGAGATCTTCTTCCGGTCAGCGCATTTGTAGACAGAGCTGACGGTACAATGCCTGCGGCAACATCCCAGTATGAAAAAAGAGGAATTGCCGTACATGTTCCAAAGTGGGTGCATGATAACTGTATTCAGTGTAACCAGTGTGCTTATGTCTGTCCTCACGCGGTAATCAGGCCATTCCTTCTGAATGAAAAAGAGGCGGCAGCAGCTCCTGCTGGAACTGCTCTGGTAGATGCAAAAGGTAAGGGACTTGAGGGGCTAAAATTCAGAATTCAGATCAGCCCTCTCGATTGTACCGGATGCGGAAACTGTGCTCAGGTCTGTCCTGCAAAAGAGAAAGCTCTTGTAATGGAATCTCTGGAATCTCAGCTTTCAGAATCTGTGCCGTGGGAATACATGACAGAGAAAGTCGGGTACAAAGATACATTGATGCCTAAAAACACAGTGAAAGGGAGCCAGTTCGCAAGACCGCTCTTCGAATTCTCAGGTGCTTGTGCCGGCTGCGGAGAGACTCCCTACATCAAACTTATTACACAGCTTTACGGTGATAGAATGATGGTCGCAAATGCTACAGGATGTTCTTCTATCTACGGAGGATCATTCCCTGCGTCACCATATTGTAAAAATTCTAAAGGTGAGGGTCCGTCATGGGCAAATTCACTTTTTGAAGATAATGCCGAGTATGGATACGGAATGAATCTTGGTGTTGAACATCAGAGAACAAGAATAGTCGAACTGGCAGAAGCATATATTAAAGAAGGTTCATCAGCTGAGCTTAAAACTCTTCTTAAAGAGTGGATTGACAACAAGGCTGATTCAGAAAAAACAAAAGAACTCAGAGATAAAATGGTACCTCTTCTTGAAAAAGATAAAGCTGCTGCTGCAGTTGAAATTCTGAAGCTGAAGCAGTATCTGATTAAGAAGTCAATCTGGATTTTCGGCGGAGACGGCTGGGCATATGACATCGGATACGGCGGACTTGATCATGTAGCCGCTTCCGGTGAGGATGTTAACATGCTTGTAATGGATACAGAAGTATATTCCAATACTGGCGGCCAGTCATCAAAATCAACACCTACTGCTGCAGTTGCAAAATTCGCAGCATCAGGCAAAAAAATCAGAAAGAAAGATCTTGGTATGATGCTCATGTCTTACGGTTATGTCTATGTTGCACAGGTATCTATGGGGGCAAATCATGCTCAGTTCCTTAAAGCAGTACAGGAAGCGGAAGCTTATCCGGGACCATCTGTTATAATAGCATATTCACCATGTATTAACCATGGATTGCGCGCCGGTATGGGTAAGTCACAGCTTGAAGCTAAATTAGCTGTTGAATGCGGTTACTGGAGTCTTTTCAGGTACAATCCAATGCTTGAAGCTGAGGGTAAAAATCCGTTTATTCTTGAATCAAAAGAACCGGATTTCGGCAAATTCCAGGATTTTCTTGCGGGTGAAGTAAGATATACCTCTCTCAAGAAAGAATTCCCTGATACTGCCGAAGAACTCTTTGCGGCAGCTGAAGAGAATGCAAAATGGAGATTCGGCAGATACGTAAAGCTTGCAGGTAGCAACTAGCTGAAATAAACAGGAAAGGGCTATCATTCTGATAGCCCTTTCATTTATCTGCAGATTTTTTTTCACGGTTTATAAATACCCGTAGATGCCGTGTAGCCAAAGTTTTAGAACCTGGAACCAGGTGGGTTCCCGCATATGATATCAGATCTTCTCCTCGAGGGAGCTTGATCCTTAATCACAAATATTGAGATCCCGAAATTTTAGTAGGTTCAAAACATTGTATGACTAATCACGGGCACCACAGGCATACTGAATAAAAAATACAGGGCATATTAAGGCAACAATTTTTTAATTATTGACAATATTTAAAACGATAAGAGAATTTAATGCTTAAAAACTGTATATAATGATACAAATAAAAGGAAATAACAATGTTAAAAAACTATTTTATTGATTTTAATAAAAAAATAATAAAAAAGGCTGCTGCAAAAACTGCATCTTCAAAAGGTGCCGCAAAAAAAGGAGCGGTAACGCTTGATGTTCCTGCTTTTATGGAGAGACTGGATGGTGTAATTCCGGGACAGCTCCGTATTAAACCTTTAAAACCGGTTGATAGTTCCGGTTTTTCTCCCGATGGGGCGGATATGATCGCCTATCGTGAATACTGCAGAGATATTGATAAAATAATGAATGGATATATCCCTTACGAGCTGATACATGGAGCATTTTTTGTAGTAAATGACCTTACGAAAAGTTCACTTGCCGATGTTTTCGGAAGGGTTTCAACCGTAAAAAAAATAAATCATTTTACCGAAGAGGCGGGGAGTTTTTCCATACCCTCTTTTGTTCTGGCTAACGCCAATCCTGATTATACACTCCCTGAAATAAAAAATGACGTTATGAACTATTATATGTCCAAAAATGTTTCTTCCGATTCTGAATTTGAAATAATGATGATACATAATGCCGGGCTCCTTATAAAGGACTGGCATAAGGGGGATCACAGATTCATAGGACTTGAAACAGGAGAGGAGACAATGATGTGGTTTGTCATTTTAATGAATGAATACCTTGATGTTGAAAGAGAGGATGTTTTTGACATAAGGAAGTATGTCCGTGCTGAAAAAACATATAACGAGTTTTAGCGTCAGGCCGGTCTAAGTGTTGTAAGAACTGCACTTCCGTCTGTTCTAAAACGGGAGTGTACAGTCTTCTGAATTTTTTATCATATGAGGTGCTTAAAAACTCAGTATTAAAGGGGGAGAGGGGCACCGCTCCTTTCAAAGCCCCGCAGTGGTGTGCTGAGATTTGTCAGGCCCCCCGAGGTTTTTTTTAAAACTGCCCGTATATCAATTTTAATTTGTATGTTATTTTAATTATTCTTGACATTCTTTATTAAATATACTAAATTAAAAAAAAATGTTGAGGGGATAATAGTGTTACATATAAAAAAAAGTACTTATAAATTATTATTACTGTTAATCGCCGGATTCATATTAATGCTTAAACCTGAATCCTTCAGTGCTGCAGCTAATAAGGATGTGATTCTGGTTCTTGATACATCCTTAAGTATGGTGGGGTATCAGGGGAAAAACATTTTTGAATCAGTCAAGGGGAGTGTTGATACATATCTGTCTACACTTCAGGATGGCGACAGGGTGACCTTTGTTACATTTGATGAAGATGTTAAAGTATATCCCAGGGTTCTGATAGATGATCAGAATGATAGAGATATTGTTAAAAAATATATTTCTATAACAGAGGCGACAGGGCAGTGGACACATACTCTGAAAATGCTTAAAACTGTATTCGCACTGGCTGATCAGATAACTAAAGAATCTGAGCAGAATAAAACTGAATTAAAGAGAAATGTTGTTATAGTTATTATGAGTGACGGTCTTGATGACCCTCCACCTTCAAGAGCTAAAGAGAAATTTAATCTGAAGAAAGTTGCTGAACAATATAGCGGAAATGACTGGTGGATTTATCTTGTGAATCTTGATGAGCTTCAGAAGTCTAAAGAAATATCAGCTGCTCAGCAGAATCTTCTTAATGAACTGGGGAAGGTAAGCGGAAATACAAGTATACTTGACGGCAGCGATCCTGATAAAGCAATAAATGAAGAACTTCGGAAAGATGTTGATAGTAAAGAGCGGGATCAGTTTTACAGACTGCTTGCTGTGGTCTCCGGATTTCTTATACTTATTTTACTGATTGTATTTATTTTCATTAAAATGAGATCAGTGAAAATCAAGGGACATCTTGAATACTGGAATCATGAGCTGCTTAAGCCTGAAGTGCATAACCTTTCTCTGACTAATTTCGCAAAAAAAGAGATTATTCTTGGAAGAGGTGCTTCCTGTACCGCTAAAATCAGGGAATATGAATCCCGTTACACTTTTTCTTTAAAAGCAGTAAGAAAAAGCGGTCAGATTCTTGTTGCTGTCAGTCATGAAGAGGGACTCGATTTCGGATTTAAAAATAAAGAGTCAGACGGATACCTGCAGGATGGTGATATTTTCAGTGCTTCAAATATAAGTTTCAGATATATCGCAGAATAATTGATTTTTTTTTTACTTATGACGATATTGTTTATATAGTATATTTATGGTGATAATGATAAACTTTTATTCATTATTATTAGAAATAAATCTTGACACAAGACATATTACTGATATCTTTATCTTTAATTATAAAAAGTTAAATAACTTAACTGTGTGTTATGATAATTTTTTAGCAGATGCAGGAAGTATGATAGTAAATACCGTTTTGTTATATATTTAAGGAGGGTTAATAATGCCATTAAATCAATTTCCAAAGAGTCCAAACAAGGTGCACCCAACTACCCCGAGTGCTGTTGGTTCTAGAGAATCAATTGCTCAGGAAGGAAGGGATAAAGTTGAAGAAGGAAAAATCATACTTGATGAGACCTTTGACAAAGTTTTAAATCATATACAGACAAAACTTCCCGAAGAAGTTCTTAAAGAACTGGATGTTATGGGCGGCCTGAAGGAAAAACTTTATAACTATATCAATCAGACATATGTGAATATGTTTAACAGATATACCGTTACAATGGAAGATGAGTTCATGAAAAAAGTTCGTGAATTCGTTGATAAGGAAGAGTCTAAGGGTCTTGCCCGATATACTCCGAAAGAGATTGTCGAGATTCTTGATAAGATCGGAGGAGCTGACAAGTTTCATACAGGTGAAATAGAGAAATCTATTGTAAATATGTATGGACACCTTCAGGGACATATTCAGAGAGGAGTTAACGATCTTGAAACAGAGACTAACTCAATACTTCGTCAGAAAACTGATGTTGGTGCTTTCGTAAGGGGTGAAAATGCTTATGCAATTCTTAAGTGCGTTTTCAAAGATAACGAACTGAGACCTAAGTTTGTTGATGATGTAAAACTTTCTATCAATATTCTCGAAAGTGAATTGATCAGCCCGATGTATCACTATCAGGTTACTGTTGAGTCTATCATGAAGGATACTATTCAGAAGCATATTCAGGATCTGATTGAGAAGCAGGTACAGCAGTTTAATGATGATCTTGTTGATAAAGGCAAGAATGAACTATCTTCAAGCGAGAAAATGTTTGAAAAAGTTAAGCGTATAGAAAACTTTACAGATGATGATAAAGAAGATGAGAAATCAAAAAGATACACAATTCTTGCTAAAAAATTCCTTGATAAGATTGAAGGATTAAGAGCTGAGATTGATGTAGAAGAGATGGATCCTCTTAACATGAGAGAGAACATCAAGTTTATAATAGATGAAGAGAACATCAGAAATAGGGGATATAACACATGTGTTAACTCTATAACTTCTATTCTTGATACAAGTAAACTCGGATATCAGGTTTGTGATAACATGAAGAATGCACGTATATGCAGAATTGCAGAATACGAAGAGACTGATCGTGTTGTTCTTCCTGATGAAAGATATACAATCAGAATGGCTTATTACGATCAGAACCAGCTGAAAGAAGCAAAGAAAGAGTATGACAAGCAGGTTGCCGCTTTCACTACTGAAGTTGGAATGCTTTGGGATGTTGTTCACGCTCATTATGAGTCAAAAAAGAGATTCAGATCACTACAGGATTTTGATGATCTAAGTGCAAGATTGATGAACAAAGAGTGGAAGAAGCAGAAGAAAGCTTACGAAGACGATCCAGATGGTGTAATGTGGAACGAAGTTGGTGAAATGTACAACGAAAGTTCATTTGTTGAAAAGAACAATAGAACTTATGAAGATAGATTCAAAAATCTTAAAAACAAAATCACTTATTTGAGAAATGTTCTCAAGAAAATGCATGGATACCAGAATCCGGTTGAAAGAGTTATTCTTGATGAAAGACTTTCATTTCTTGAAAAAAGATTTAATGAATTTGCACATTTAGTAAATCCTCACCATATTCAGCCAGGTCTTGTTCTTGATATAGATATAACAACTATAAAGAGAAAGAGATATATTTTAAAGAGTATGGCTAACTGTCTGAATGAGTTCCTTTACAGTATTTCTAAAGGTTTTGCAGATGCGGCTTTTGCAACTTACTCAAGAAGAAGATCTACTGTTAGAGCGGACATTGATCAGTCTTTCGGTGATGAGGAGATTGGCGAGGATCTTTTTGAAACTGCATATAAGCAGGGACATGAAGCTGATATGAGTGGAATAGAATTACCTGAAATATCAGGTTCGGTGAATCTCACTCCGGGTCAAGCTCCAAAGAAGAGAAGTTCCGGTTTAAAAGAATTGTAAGATTTAAAACATATGAAATAAAAAAAGGGATGATTACATCCCTTTTTTTATTTACGTGAAGTGCTTTTGAATGACTTCTCAAAAACCGGTGGCATTCTCTCTCTTCCGCGCCCCGGATGCGATGGAGAGCAATTTTACCGCCAGTTTTTGAGTAATTACCTATTTTATCATATTTTTTATCATTTTCTACTTGAAATATATCAATTTATTAAATTATAATTTTATTGTGCTTAATCATAACAGGAGAGTCAATTATGGAAACTACTTATTATTCATTGGCATCTAAATCTTCTTTCAATAAGGCATTAAGACATTTTTTCGCTGTAAATGATGCAGTCGGTGAAATTGAATCTAAATCTAATCTTGCAGACTATATTAATGACCTTCTTGATGATGAAGAAATTCACCCTGATCAGGTGCTGCCGATAATTGGAGCTGTAGTAAGAGATAAATTTGAATACACTTATTATTCGTACAGTGTAGCAAAAACTGTAACAGAATTTCAGAAAATTCAGGATGAATTGATTAAATGGAACGCTCTTGATATTATCATCATCTATTTCGCACCGGATGGTAAAAGATTCGTTATTAATCCAAAGAGTGCAGACAGTTGGGAAAGATGCAGGGAAATACATAAAGATCAGCTTCTTGTTGTATACACCCGATTTTTAAAAGAAAAAAATGTTAAACTGGAAGAGGAAGCAATTAAAACATTTATAGATATTTTTTCTGATAAAGATGTATTTATCAATAAAAGTTTTATAGACCAGTCAATTGTAAATAGACCTGCAGCTGCTCCTAAGCAGTCTGCTAAAACAGCATCTGGTGCACCTGCTGCTGCGTCAGCCCCTGCAAAACCGAAAAAAGTCAGTATAACACCGAAATATGGCGTTGTTGTTTCCAATGAGCTTTTTCATAATGGGAATGTTGAGGCGTGGAAAAAGATTCTTGAAAGTTTTGAAGCGAAATATCCTGATTTGAAAGTTCATATAATGTTCGGCGGTGAAGTTATAAATGATATAAATTCACTTTTTAAATGGGGAAAAGTTAAACATAATGATTCAATTTATTTTCAGGTATCAGGTGAAAATATTCTTGGAGTTTCCAAACTTCAGAAATACCTATATGAAGGTGCAAGCCAGCGTTATGAACAATTTTTAAAACTTGGCGTAGGTCGTGTTCTTAATATATTCTAAATTATAGTGATGAAGGAGGAAAAGATGGATAATATTATATTTTTTAATAAAGATTTAAAATTAGATAATGAAAAAGTTTTATCTAAACTTGGAATCAGAGGAAGAAGAGCTGTAGAACTTGCCAGTATGGGATTACCGATTGTTCCAGGTTTTATTATAGATTCTGAAGTGACTTTAAAATTGCCTCAAATGAATATTAAGGAGCAGATTCTGAATTATATAGAACAGGTTGAGAAAGACACTAAAAAGAAATTTGGTGACAACAAGAAACCATTATTTTTAAAACTTGTTCTAAGCTCTGATTTGAATATACCTTTCTTCCCATCTATACATAACATTGGTATGAATAGTGAAACTGTCGAAGCTTTCGGCAAATTCACAGGACTGGATTTTGCATACGGTGAATATCTTTTTTTAATGAGAAGTCTTGCATCAAAAATATTTGAAATTCCTGAAGAGAACAGAAAAAAAATAGAAGGTGCTTTATCAAAGAAACCGACCCTTGATCAGGTTAAAACAGCTATAAATGCTTATAAAAAAGAATTCGATGCAAGCTTCAGTGAAGATGTTGTTGATCAGCTTATAATGATAATGAAAAAGGCATCTGAAAGATATTGTGATTCTGATATAGATGTTGATAGTTCTTTATCAATTATGATACAGGCAATGGTTTATGGAAATTTCAGTGAGAATTCATATGCAGGCAGTTATTTTACAAGAAATATTATCACAGGTGAATCTGAAATTCAGGGAGATTTCCTGAAAAATGAATTCGATTTTACAGGCGGTAAAGCCAGTGAAATCAAAAAAATTGACAAGAAATATTATGACAAATTTACTCAGATAGGTCATAAGATTGAAGAGAATTTTAAAGAGATCAGAAACATTAAGTTTACTATTGAAGATGGCGATTTCTGGCTTGTTGAACAGCGGGAAGTTGATGAAAAATCTACTCAGTCACAGATAAAAACTCTTCTTGATTTAAATGCAAAAAAAATAATATCTGATGAATTTCTTATTAAAACAATCAAACCTGGTCAGCTGAATGAATTATTACACCCTGTCATTGATCCGAGAACAGTAAAAAATACAAAAACAATCAAAGGCGGGATTGCCGGTTCTACCGGTGCGGCTATAGGGCGGGTATTCTTTTCAACTCCTAAGCTTCTGGAAGAGTATAAAAAAGCAATTATGCATGGTGCTGATACAAATATGATTCTTATTTTAGTATCATCTTATGCTGAAGATGTTAAAGCCATTGAAGTTGCTCAGGCTGTTGTTACATGTGAAGGGGGATTCTCATCACATGCTCCGGTTGTTGCCAGAAGCCTCGGGAAAGTAGCTATGGTTCAGCCTGAAATGAAAATTAAAGGGAATACCTTTACCCTGGACGGCAAAACTATTAAAGAGGGTGATTATATCTCTATAAATGTACCTTATTATGAAGAACCGACTCTCTATCTGGGGCAGATAGGACTTATTGAGCCGGATTTTAAAAACAATGGTCTGCTCGATTTCCTGAAGATTGTTGAAAAATATATAGGCGCTTTTAACGTAAGAGCAAATGCCGATCAGGGGAGAGATGCTGTAGTATCTAAAGAGTTCAAAGCTGATGGAATTGGACTCTGCAGAACTGAACATATGTTTTTTAATGAAAAAAGAATTATGAAATTCAGAGAGATGATTATTGCGGACAGCTCTAAAGAACGTATTTCTGTGCTTGAGGCTTTAAGACCGATGCAGAGATCTGACTTTTATGATCTTTTTAAGACAATGGAGAGTAAACCGGTAACAATAAGACTTCTGGATGCTCCACTTCATGAGTTTCTTCCAAGGTCGGACGATAGCATGAAAGAGTTTGTCAAATACATGCAGGTTAAGAAAAAAACTATCAAAGCAGCGGATATCGTAGCCAGATGTGAAGAGCTTGAGGAGATGAATCCGATGCTTGGACATAGAGGATGTAGAGTTGCAGTTACTTATCCTGAAATTTATGAAATGCAGTGCCGTGCCATATTTGAAGCGGCTTGCATGCTTAAGAAAGAGGGGATTGATGTCTCTCCTGAAATTATGATTCCGATAGTTATGAGTGAGCAGGAGATTAAATTTATTAAAAATGGCAAGAAAATCGAAGGTATTGTAGTAAAAGGTATCCGTGATATAATGGATGAAGTTCTTCAGGAGTACGGTATTGATGATCTTCATTATACCGTTGGTACAATGATTGAGCTCCCGGCTGCTGCATTGTCAGCTGGATCTATCGCAGAGTATGCTGATTTCTTCAGTTTTGGTACAAATGATCTTACCCAGACAACCTATGGTTTATCCCGTGATGATTCAAATTCATTCTTCCCGGATTATTCACTTTTCGACTTAATGAAGAACAATCCTTTTAAAGTTCTTGGTGATCCGGTTAAAGAACTTATAAGTATAGCAGCTGCACGGGGGAGATTAACCAGGCCTGACATTAAGATGGGACTTTGCGGAGAACATGGGGCTAATCCTGATAACATAGCATTCTGTATTGAAGCCGGCTTGAATTATGTATCATGTTCGCCTTTTGCAATTCCTCTTGCAAAACTTGGGATAGCACAGTACAATTTAAACAAATAAAAAAAATTTATATAAACTAAAAAAGCGGCCCTGGCCGCTTTTTTAGTTTTATTTAAAGTTTAGAATCAGTCTCTGTCAAGGGCAGCTATTCCCGGGAGAATTTTCCCTTCAAGCAGTTCCAGGAATGCACCGCCCCCTGTGGAGATGTAGCTTATCCGGTCTGTTACTCCTGCTTTGTTAATTGCTGTAACACTGTCGCCACCGCCCACAATGCTTAAACAATCTGAATCGGCAAGGGTTTTAGCAATTTCATTGGTCCCTGTTGCAAAGTTGGACATTTCAAAAGCTCCCATGGGGCCGTTCCAGATAATAGTCTTTGCCTCTCTTATTCTGGCCGAGAATAATTTAATAGATTCAGGTCCGATATCCAGCCCTATAATATTATCAGGTATTTCTTCTATAGGATAAACTCCTCTGGGGGAGTCGTTGTCGAACTCTTCGGCCCCGACTATATCTACAGGGAGAAGAATATCAACATTGTTTTCTTTGGCTTTCCTGGTGATTTCTCGCGCGGTATCGAGCAGATCATCCTCTAAAAGTGAATTTCCTATTGAATTCCCCTGTGACTTCAAAAAGGTGAATGCCATCCCTCCGCCGATTATGAGAAAATCAACTTTTGAAATTATATTAATGAGAACATCAATTTTGGATGAAACTTTTGCTCCTCCGATTATAGCCCCGAAGGGACTTTCAGCTGACTGAATTGTTTTCTGGCTGTATTCAATTTCACTTTTTAATAAAAAACCCGCCGCGGAAGTTTCTACGAATTCAGTTATGGCAAAGTTTGAAGCATGTCCCCTGTGAGCAGCTGCAAAAGCATCATTTATGTAAATGTCAGCATGTTTTGCAAGGAGTTCCCCCAGGGATTTGTCGTTTTTCTCCTCTCCGGGATAAAAACGGATGTTTTCAAATAAAGCTATCTCCCCGTTTTTTAATTCGTTGCTGATATTAACTGTTTCGTCACCCAGCGGTGTGTCTACGAATTTTACAGGCATATTAAGGAGAGAACTTAAAGCTTCGGCCACGGGCTTTAATGAAAGATTAGGTTTGATCTGTCCTTTCGGTCTTCCAAGATGGGATATCAGAATAATTTTACATTCATTTTTAAGGCAATAATTGATTGTCGGTAAAGTTGCCTTGATTCTTGTGTCATCAGTTATTTTCATTTCTTTATCATACGGGACATTATAATCAACGCGTATCATTACACGCTTATTTTTTAAATCTAACTGATCTATATACTTTATTGTCATTGAGATAAACCTCTTTAGTAGTTTCTAAGTTTTAATTCCCTTCTTTTTTTTCTTTTTAACACAATTTTTGAAATTAGAATTGATACCTCGTATAAAAACATAAGCGGTATACCCACAAGGCTTTGAGATAAAAGATCAGGCCCGGGAGTCACTATTGCTGCAGTAATCCAGATTATTACAAGAGCATACTTTCTTTTACTTATCAGAAAATGGGGAGTAATTATTCCCATTTTTGTCATTATCAATATGGCAATGGGTAGTTCACAGAGAAATCCCATAATAAAAGACATAAAAAATATGAAGTGCAGATAGTCGTCAGCACCGATTGTGCTTAACATTGATTTATCGATAAAATTGAGCAGAACTTCTATTGTTAAGGGGAGTATTAAAAAAACAAATCCGACTCCGGCATAAAAAAGAAAAACTGCTGTCATAATAGTAATTCTTGAAAAAAAACGTTCCGGTTTTTCTATTGCAGGGGAAATAAATCTCCATATATGAAATATAATTAAAGGAACAATTAATAAAAAAGATATAGCGGCGGAAACTTTCATTTTAACCATAAATCCCCCCGCAAGGGTAAATATGTTTAACTGAAATCCGGTTTTAAGAAAAGGTTTGTTTATTAAATGAACCAGTAAATCTGAAAAGTAAAAGGCGATACATACTAAAACAAGGAAAGAAACAACAATAATAATCAATCTTGAGCGGAGTTCAGATAGATGCTCTACAATTGTCATAGGGTCGTCACCTCTTGCAACAGCTGACGGATCTATTACCTCCTCTTCGATTTTTACCGGAAGATTACTGATTTTCCGGTTTTGTTTTGCAGGGAGATTTTTTTTATCGGACGCGGTTTTATTATTTGTTATTTTACCGGCTGATTTTTTTTCAGTAATATTTTTTTTCTGTGATTTTATATTTTTTTTAACAGCTTTATTTGCTGATTTTCTACTTGAATCACTTTTAAGTCCGGTTTTCACGGAACTTTTTGATTCCACGGCTTTCTTTTCTAAAACTTTTTTTTTAACGATATCGGACAAGTTTTTCACCAATTAATAGCTTTCTGTATCTACAATCTTTTCATTTTCGTCGTAAATTTTCCACTTACCGCTCTTTTCGTTATTTTTAAAGTTCCCTTCTGCTTTTCTTTTACCGGTTTCGTAATAATACTTCCATAAACCGTTTTTTATTCCGTTTTTATATGTGCCGATTGATATTCTTTTCCCATTGGGGTAATAAAGATTCTGAATTCCGTCTTTTTGATCTTTTTTATACATGGAAATCTCTTTAGGATTACCATCGGGGAAATATTTCCTGTAGACACCATTTTTCATGTTATTGCTGTACATTATCTCTGAAACGGGAACTCCTTCCATTGAGTACTCATATAAAGGACCATTGAGCACACCTTTTCGGAAGGTCATCTTCATCCAGGTTTTACCATTTCGATGAAAGGTAACCCATTGTCCATTTTTTATATCTGAATTGTATGTCCCTTTTGATTTTAAAACTTTTTCATCGGAATCGGTGTAATAAATTTTCCACTCGCCATCTTTTTTTGAGTTTTTTACATTACCCTCGGCTGAAATTCTGTCTTTTTCACCTGATATTGTAAAATGACCGTTTTTAATAGATATTTCATTATCAGCAAGTTCATCTTTAAGCAATATGGAAATGTCGAAAGAATCATCATAAGAAGCTTCTTCTGCGTATGAAAATAGAGCACAATGCAGCAATAGTATCATCATAATGATAATCTTTGTTTTATTCATCAATTATACCTTTTTTGTTTTTTTAGTTAGGAAAAGTGTTATGTCTTCTTAGAAATTGCTTTTTTTTATCTGATTTCTGCCGATAATAAATTCAGAAGTACATATTTCATGACAGTTAACAGTCTCAAAGTTATATAGTCAAATATTTTTTAAAGTAATATCAGTATAAAAAATTAACGAAGGTGCAATACTATGATGAGATCACTCTGGACTGCAGCATCAGGAATGGTTGGACAGCAGTTTAATATCGATACCATTTCAAATAATCTTTCAAATGTTAATACTACAGGTTTTAAAAAGCAGAGAGCTGAATTTGAGGATCTGCTTTATCAGACTGTACTGGCTGCGGGAACACCGGCAACTGAAGTTACAGAGATTCCCACGGGGATACAGGTAGGTCATGGGGTTAAGGTTGCCGCAACTCAGAAGATGTTTGAACAGGGGAGTCTTCAATCAACTGAAAATAAACTGGATCTGGCTCTTGAGGGTGAAGGTTTTTTCAAAATTCAGCTTTATGACGGATCGAATGCATATAGCCGTGACGGTTCATTTAAAATAGATTCCAACAGGCAGATTGTGACATCAAGTGGTTATCTTCTCGAGCCTCCGGTTGTGCTCCCGGAAAGTTTTATAATGGAGACTCTGTCTATCAGTCAGGATGGGCGGATCACTGTTAAAGTTGTCGGAGAGGAGGATCCCATTGAAGTGGGACAGATGGAGATTTACAGATTCGTAAATCCTGCGGGTTTAAGCAGCATGGGGGGTAATCTGTTTAAAACTACACCGGCATCGGGTGAGGAGATTCCGGGACAGCCGGCTATTGAAGGTATGGCGAAAGTCCATCAGGGGTTTCTTGAGATGTCCAATGTTAAGGTTGTTGAAGAAATGGTGAATATGATAGTCGCGCAGAGGGCGTATGAAGTTAACTCAAAGGCTATTCAGACTTCGGATTCCATGCTCAGTACTGCAATAGGACTTAAGAGATAATCATGTTCCGTAAGCTGATTCCGGTTTTATTTTTTATATTATTTTTACAGCTGAATCTCCTGGGTTATAATCGAATATATCTGATCTCGGAGATTCAGACAGATAAAGAGAATATAATTCTGTCAGATATCTGTAAGATGGAGGGGGATGATATTAATCTGCTTTCAAATATTGTCATCTCTCCTGAACTTTATAAAGACAGTATTGTGGACAATAAGGAGCTTCTGACTTTTCTAAATTCAAGTACAGATAAAAAAATGTCTATCTTCGGAAGCGGAGTTAAAGTAAAAAAAATTGAAGCTAAAAAAGAAATGGAGATCGTAAAACCTCTTCTTGTCCGTAAAAATGATCTGGTTAATCTCTCTATAAAAAATAACAGTATAATAATTGAGATGAAAGGGAAAGCCCTGAACAGCGGGTCGGAAATGGATGAGATCGATTTTAAGTTATCTACCGGTAAAGTTGTTAAGGGTCGAATCACTTCAGAGAAAAAAGCGGAGATAATATTATGATCAGATTTTTTCAATTAATCATAATAGTAATTTTGCTGTCATTGCCTTTAATTCCGGCAACAATATGGCAGGATAAAGATATATATTCAACAGATAAAAATCTTCAGGTTGGTGATATAATAATTATTAATGTGCGTGATTTTTCCAGACTGAAGTTCGAAGTAGCTCTTAAAAATAATACTTCGACAGACGTTATATCAAATCCCGATATGACTATTACTGGTTTTCTCCCGAAAATATCCTCTAATAAAAATATTAAAAATAACGAATCTACAAATTTTAACGGCAACTCGAAAATTGACATAGCTATAGCAGCAAGAGTAACTGAGAGACAGAATAACGGATTTTCTGTTATAAACGGCAGCAGAGTTTATACTTTTAATGGTGTAACCAACAGTATTCAGATTACCGGTATAATAGATCCGAAACTTCTTAACGCCGGTGAAATAGATTCAGGTCATATAGCTGATTTCAGAATTCAGATTACAGGAAGAAAAGAGGGACTTACCATAAGAAAGGGGCCTCTTGCTGAGGGTGATAAAGCTGCCGCTGAACTGACCGAGCAGGAGAAACAGCAGCTCGTAATTGATTATATCGAAAAGATAGTCCGGGAATTGACAAGATAATATGAAACTGACAAGAATAGCATTTACTATTATTTTTACAATGGCTGCATTTCAGATGTATGCTGAAATTCCTGTAAAAGTCAGGAATCTCAGTTTCATTGACGGATATAAACCTAATCAGGCATACGGTTACGGTCTGGTCGTGGGGCTTCAGGGTACTGGTGATTCTAAGTCTGTTCTCACAAAAAATTCTCTTAAAAATCTTTTTGCTTCCATGGGACTTCAGGAATCAAATCCTGTGACAAAAAATACAGCAGCTGTTATTATATCGGCGACTCTCCCCCCTAATTTGAGGATTGGAGAAAAGATTGATGTATCGGTATCATCAGTTGGTGATGCTAAATCGCTTTCCGGCGGAATTCTTGTGCAGTCTCCATTAAAGGGTGGGGATGGTTTAATATATGTTGTCGCCCAGGGTAAGGTGTCATTTCCGTCGGGTGAGAATATGAGAAGTGCAGTTAAAACCGCGGGTATAATTACCGGCGGCGGAGTTGTTGAAAAAGAGATTAAGCCTGACTTTGTTTTCAAGACTGCAGACAATAAGGATTTTATTTATCTTGTTTTAAATAAATGGGATTATTCAACAGCGGATAAACTTATTAAAGCCCTTAAGCTGAAATTAAAGAACAGTGAGATTAATCTTGCCGAGAACGGAAGAATCAGTATTACTATTGATACTGCTGTCCCCTTGTCTGAGTTTATTTCCAATATCGAAAATATAGAAGTTATCCCCGATACACGGGCTACAGTAGTTATAAATGAAAAAGATGGTACAATTGTAACCGGCGGGAATGTGGCTATTTCAGAGGCTATGGTAAGCCGCCGGGGAATGATAGTGCAGATTGAAAAGTCTGATAAAAAACTGAGCGCCTCGATCATTAAAGAATCTACTACCGTTAAAGATCTGGTGGAGAGTCTGAATGCAGTAGGCGCAAATACTGATGATATTATTTCGATACTAAAAGCTCTTAAAGACTCGGGAGCTTTACACGCCGACCTGGTTATTAAGTGAGGATATGTTATGAATGGAATTGAAAGTGTAGTAAGCAATGCGGTTTCAGGAAGAATAAAATCTGCTGAAAACAGTTTATCCAGAATGAACTCAAATGATAGATTTGAAGCGGAACTTCAATCGGCTGTTACAAAGAATAAAGTTCAGACCGATCCCTCAAAAATGGATAAGACTCACAAAAAACTTTGGGACACCTGTGTTGAGGCTGAATCTCTTTTCGTAGGTAAAATGATTAAAGAGATGAAAAAGACTGTCCCGAAGAATGAATGGCTCCACGGCGGACAGGCCGAGGATATTTTCGAAGATATGCTTTATGATGAATACTCAATGAACATGGCTAAAAATCATGATTTCGGAATGGCTAAGCTTCTTTATAATGAGATGAGCAGAAGACTGTAATTTTTAATATTAAAATTTTGAAATAATTAAAAACCTGCTGTTTAAACAGCGGGTTTTTTTATTTATTATTGAAATATCAGTGCAGATGTTCTCGTATCGCTCCAGATAATAAAATCCTGCCGTGCGGTTGGTAGCAGTTTATTTTCGGGGGCACAGCGCTTCGCGCTGCGCCTGAAGTGGGGGTTTACGGGGGCAGCGCCCCCGTAAACCCCCACTTCAGGCGTATGCGGAGCATACGCACCCCAATAATAATTTGCTGCCGTGAGGTTTCTATTGATCCGACCGGCAAAAATATTGACAATATAGTGCTTATTTATTAACTTGTAAATAGCATTATGGAGGCCTGTTATGAACAGAAAAGTAAAAGATTTAAGGGTGGGGATAAGGCTTGATATTAAGAAACCGCCGAAAGTGGAAATTCCGAAAAATGTCTATAACCGTAAGGTTAAGCACAGGAAGGGGACTGATAATGAAAATTCAGCCCCTTTTTTTATACCCTCATTACATTTCAATCATCTGCAGCATAATTTAAAAAAATCACTTCTTTAAAGGTTTGGGGAAAAGAGTTAAAGGATAAAAAATCTTAAGAATCCCTGTAAGTGGGGTGTCCAGTTCTTTTATTAAATATGATATCAGTTCCGAAAAGTTTTCGATTTTAGAGAATCCTCCGTGAGCCATTGCTATGCTTTCAACCTTCAGATTCATTATCCGGCTGAGATTTTTTGACATCTTGATTTTATCGGTTACCGGGAACGGGGAGAGATATTTATCCCTTATTTTTACAACTGTGTCGGAGCAGTACAGGAATGATTCCCTTTTATTATATAAAACAATATCATGCTCAGTATGACCGGGAATAGAGTAGACCTGCCAGTCAGGGAATCCAGGGAGCAGAGACATATCTTTCAGGGGAAAATTGACTGCGATTTTTTTCGGATATGAAACCCGGAGCATCTTCATTTTTCTTCTTCTTGCTGCGATATGCGCCAGAAGTGAATCCACCATATGCTGCATGGTTCCTCTTATTCCGGCATACCATAGGTTTATCTCTTCAGGGGCAGCTATTGGGATGCTGTATTTTTTTGATAGACTCATTGCAGAACCTGAATGATCGGGGTGGAGATGGGTCACTATTAGTAATTTCAGATGATCCATGGGTCTTTCGAGAATCTCTGTTATATAAGTTACGATGAGAGAGTGGTCACTTCTGCATCCGCAGTCTAGAAGCAGAAGTGAATTCTGGTATTCTGCAATGTAAAGATCTGCAATGTGGCCATCCAGCTGATGCAGCGTAAAGGAGTTGAACTTGTATTTCATCTGTTTATAACTTCCGGAACTCCACTGTTTCAAAATTATTTTTGAGTATTGTCTCAATTTTATCAAGAAGTTTTTCTTCAAATCGTATACACACGCCGCAATCTGAACTTATTGATTTAGGGACCGGTATTATTTTAATTGCCAGCCCCTCTCCAAGCAGCATTCTTTCCGCTTTCATTACATGACTTACTGAAGGGAATAACGCTGCATAATAAACGGGATTTGACTCTGTTGTCATGGGTTAATTAACCTTGCAGCACTGTTCATTCTGTTTAAAATGTCGTACATGTTGGAGATAGTTCCTGTTTTGATTTTATCACTAATGTTGTAGAAATTTACACAGGTTCCGCATATAAGTATCTCAACACCTTTTTCATGGAGAGCCTGAAGGTCATCAGCTGCACCCGAGTTTTCGGCAGCCAGCAGTACACCGGAATTGTATAAAACAAGTGCAGAGGGAATGTTTTCCAGGGAGAGGATAGTGTGAATGAATGCTTTCATTAAGATGGCTCCAAGATCATCGTCCCCTTTACCCATTTTATCGGAGCTGAAAACAATAGTTGAACCGGAGATGCCGCAGGAGATTATAGCTTCTTTCTCAGAACCGGCAGTTTGAGGTTTATCTGATTTTATATTTATTATGAAGTCAGCACCGGAAACAGTCTGTTCAAAACTCCATTGGGAACTCTCTGCAAGACGTTTAATATTTTCAACTGCTGTTTCATTATCTACAATAATTTCTATATGACTGAATTCTTTCATTCTGTTTTTCGTCAATACAACAGGCTGCGGACAGGCTAGTCCTTTGGCATCGATTTTGTGTATCATATGGTTTCCTCTTTTTGTGAATCTATTTTTAATGCTTTTGTAAATATCTACTGTTTCAGCTATGATTATCATTTAATGCTATAGCGGTTAACGATTGAATTAGGTCTTGTCATTTCGAACCCTTCGACAGGCTATGGATAAACTCCTGTGAGAAATCTTAGATTTCTCAGTCGCTATCGCTTCTTCGAAATGACAGAGTATGTATTATTTCATTCGTTAAATGCTATAAATGAATATCTATAAAGAAATAAGCTATTGTTTTTACGTTACAATAAAATTCATTGTTTTGTTAACTCATGAATTGCTCTGATTGCTGTATCTACTTCATCGGGAGTATTGAAATACCCGAAGCTTATTCTGTTCGTTCCCGATGGGAATGTACCGATTGTCTTATGTGCCGATGGTGCGCAGTGAAGTCCGGGCCGTGTAAGTATACCGTATTGTTCATCGAGATAATATGATACATCGGAGGGGGTTAATCCTTCAATATTGAAAGCTGAGACCGCAGTGCGGTCATCCGGATTTTCTGCGCCGTATAAAATCGTCTTTTTAAATCCGGATACTCCTGTGATAAACCTTTTCAAAAGTGAATTCTCTTTTGCGTGGATAGCGCTTAACCCGGTATCGGTTATAAATTTGACTCCGGCATAAAGGCCTGCAATTCCTATGGTGTTAAGTGTACCGGATTCGTATTTGTCAGGCATAAAGTCGGGCTGTATCTCAAGTTCTGATCTGCTGCCGGTGCCGCCATACATGAGAGGAGCGATGGCTTTTTCCAGATCTTTTTTAATATACAAACCTCCTGTCCCCATGGGGCCGAAAAGTCCCTTGTGGCCGGTAAAACATAGAATATCTATATGAGATTTCACAACATCGATATCGAGAACTCCGGCACTTTGAGCGGAATCAACACAGTAGGGAATTCCGTACTGCGAGGCTATCTTTCCAATTTCAGTTACGGGGAGTATTGTTCCTGTGACGTTGGAGGAGTGAGTTGTAATAATAAGCTTTGTATTGGATTTTATATATTTATGAATATTATCCGGATCAAATAAACCGGCGCTGCTGCATGGGATTACTGTAAGTTCTAAACCACGGGATTCAAGCTCTCGAAGGGGCCGCATTACAGAGTTATGTTCAATAGAAGTTGTTATTACATGATCACCCGGTTTTAACATACCCATAATTATAATATTAAGAGAGTGAGTAATATTTGAGGTGAACGCAATTCGTAGGGGATCTGAAACTCCGAATAATTCAGCGAGAATTTCTCTTGTGTTGTAGAGGAGCCGCCCCGATTCAACAGACAGGTGGTGTCCCGATCTTCCGGGATTGCTCCCTATATCCAGATTAAACCTGTTCATAGCTTCAATGACAGAAACAGGTTTAGGCCATGAAGTTGCCGCGTTATCGAAATATATACTCATATTAAAACCTCATCTGAATTACATCTGCTGGAATTACTGCTGATGTAATTCAGTGTCAAAATAGAATTATTACTCCCGCCGCCTCCGGCGGCGGGAGTAATAATGATTTATTTACATTAAAAAATCATTCAATTCAGTCAAGAGATTTATCACAATTTTTAATGTTATGGATTCGGAATATTTATGGTGAGAAGACGATTTATTTATATTAATGCTTAGACCGGAAGATTTAGGGTTTAATCTTTCTGAATTTAATAACCCCCTTTATTAAAGGGGGATGTTGAGCGAAGCGAAACAGGGGGATTTTAATTTTATGGCTGATGTATTATTTCCAGATATGCGTATGTGTAGCGCTGCGCCCGCAAAAATAAACAGTTAGAGTTTTAATAAAACAGATGTTGCCTGTATAATTCTTGCAAAAAAATATTATGGTGTAGTTGTTGTACTTCAGGAGAAAGATCATGAACGAACCATTATATAAAAAAATTTCTGATTCCGCCGGTGATTATCATAACAGGGGATTCAACTGTGCGGAATCTATATTTCTTGCTTTCAGAGAGGTTGCAGCTCCGGATTTAAGTGAAGATATGGTACGGATTGCAACACCATTCGGAGGAGGTTTGGGACGGTCGGGATGCCTTTGCGGTGCCTTGAGCGGTGGAGTAATTATACTTGGTGCTGCCAGGGGTAGAACAACTCCGGAAACTCCCAGAAAGGAGTCTTATGAACTATCAAGTGAATTTCATAATAGATTCAAGTCAAAATTCGGGGCTACATGCTGCAGAGTACTGGTTAAAAATGAATTCGGTTCAAAGGAACAGGGGGAGAGGTGTTATGAGATTATCACCGGAAGCGCGGAACTGCTGATGAAATTTCTTGTTGAGAAGGGGATTGCTTAGAGAGCTGTTTCGCAAAATAACTTCAGTAGTTATTTATTGAAGTTATATGGATTTTGCTGTCCACTTTATTTATCAATATTTCTCCTGCTCCAATCATAAGCCCCTTAGAACTTGCCATGACATCTGCCAGGGGCTGGTTTATAATAGAATTTTTGACTTTTTTATTGAAAATAATATTGTAGTCCTTAATGAAAGATTCCGGGTTATTGATTTTAATTCTACTTTTCCTGTTTGTTATATTCAGAGGGTAGGATATCATATTTGAAATTTCCAGGGTTGAATCTGTTTTAACATATTTTTTCAGATTGAGTATAAAATCCTCCACTGCGGTATCATCTTCAAATCCGGCGGCAGCAAATCTGTCGCTTGAGCATCTTTCAATACTGGAGAGTACATTGATTATTCCGTTTTCGCCCGTAACAGGGTCTGGTGATGTTTCTTCTGTGTAGTTTACATTAAACCTGAGATTTACAAAATCATGGTTTGTAAAAGCGGAATTTCCATCGGAAAGGATTAACTTATCTCTGAATGAATTGATAGTGTTTATGTCTGTATGAAAAATAATGTACTGACAGTCATCTATTTTTCTGAAAATAAGTTTCCAGTCATCTCCGTAGATATGTTCGGCACTTTTAAAGGCGGCAGCTGTCTGCAGTATGATTTCAGGTTGCTTATCAGTCAGATCTTCTTTTTTTACACTGCCGGAACATGATGTTAAGAGCAGAACCGGTAAAATTATATATAGTATTAAATGTTTCATAATAATCAGCCTTGCTTAATAAAAATAATTTTGAATATCTGTCCATGCAGCTGAACGCGGTAAACAGATTACTGAGTTGATTGAGAAAATAATAATTATTTTAGACTTTAATGTCAAGTAATATGTTTTGTTTTATTATTAATATATGGGGTGTATGTTTATTTTTTAAAGCGGGGATAACCGAAGTGTACTCGTCATAATCCCGCTAGTGCTTTGACCGTGTGAGTATTAATTAAAAAATGATATATAAAGTCTCAAACTTTTCCGAACTCACCCCCGGCCCCTCTCTTTGGTAAGAAAGAGAGGGGAGTTTAAGATAAAGAATTTATTGTGTTTTTCATAAGAATGTTTTGTTTTACGAAGCCCCTCTTTTTTTCATCAAAGAGAGGGGCGCGGCAGTAGCCGGGGGTGAGTGTGAAAAGTTTTAATAAAAAACATCCGGTCAAAACGCCAGTTAAGGTTCTCATTTTTAAAAATGTAATTAGAAAAATTCAGAATTTACTGCTTGAAAATAAAGTGCCTTAATTAAATTTATAATCATAACTATGTCGGGAGTATTTTATGATCCAGATTTTCGGTACAAAAAAGTGCAAAGAGAGTGCAAAGGCGCTAAGATTTTTTAAAGAGAGAAATATAAAAGTCCATTTTGTAGATCTTGCTGATAAGGGGATAAGTAAGGGTGAACTTCAGAATATATCCAGATCTGTTCCTCTGGCAGAACTTATCGATATTGAAAGCAGGGAGTATGAAAAATTGAATCTTAAATATATGAAATTTAACCCTGAAGATGAAATAATTGCCCATCCTCTTATAATAAAAACTCCCATTGTCCGTGCCGGAAAGAGGGCATCATGCGGTTTGAAACCTGAAGTATGGGGGGAGATGGCCCTTGCTGAGGATGTTTAACCGCAGTTTTTTGTCTATAGCATTCAGCGAATGAAATAGTACATAAACTGTCATTACAAAGATACGATAGCGACTGAGAAATCTAAGATTTCTCACCGGAGTTTATCCTGCGCATGTCGAAGGGTTCGAAATGACAAGGCCTTATCTAATCGTTAACCGCTTTAGTTGAATAGTTGTATTGTTGCAGTCACTTCTTAAGTATTATCCCTCACTGAATACTCCGTAAATAGAGTTATGTCATTTTAGGCATAAAACCTGAAAAATTTTTATATTTTGTACATATTTCCTTTGATTTTTTGAGAGTATTGTTTTATTTTATGTTAAAAGTAATATATTTTAAAACTCTATTTAAGGAAGGTTGTTATGGACAAAATTCTCAGAATAAATATGAGTGCAAAGGGCGGACCCGCCCTGAAAGAAGAAAGCAATGCCAAGTATCCCGGTATGGGGGGGAGAGCTTTAACTACTGCTATTATTGCAGGGGAGGTTCACCCTATGGCAAATCCTCTGGGTGAGGAGAATAAGCTTGTTATTGCTCCGGGACTGCTGAGCGGAAGTGCCGCGGCAATGTCGGGACGAATTTCAATCGGATGTAAAAGTCCATTAACCGGCGGAATCAAAGAGGCGAACTCCGGAGGACAGGCCGCGCAGGTAATGGCTCGACTGGGATATGCTGCAATTGTACTGGAAGGGAGAGCTCCTGAAGGGGAACTTTATAAAGTTGTAATTAATAAAGACGGCGTTAAAATTGATAAGGCGCCTGAGTATAAAATGCTTCCTAATTATGATCTTATAGAAAAAGTAAAAGCAACTCATGGTGATAAAGTAGCATGCATCTCCATCGGGCCTGCAGGGGAGATGAAGCTTGGCGCTGCATCTATTGCCTGTACCGATATGGAGTTCAGGCCGACAAGACATGCGGGACGGGGAGGTGTCGGTGCTGTCATGGGTAGTAAAGGTGTTAAAATTATAATTCTTGATGATGCGGGACTTGAGAACAGAAAGCCGGCTGATCCTGAAAAATTCAGAGAAGCGAATAAAGTATTTGTGGAAGGTTTAAGGACTCATGCTGTTACGGGGAGCGCACTTCCGGCGTACGGTACAAATGTTCTGGTTAACCTTATCAATGAGGCGGGCGGATTTCCTACTAACAATTTTAAAGAGGGACGATTTGCAGGAGCCTCTTCGATAAGCGGTGAAACAATAGCGGACATAGAAACCAAGAGGGGCGCTAATCCTACCCACGGCTGTCATAGAGGGTGTGTAATCAGATGTTCCGGAACCTACCATGATAAAAACGGTAAATTTTTATCAAAACAGCCCGAGTATGAAACTGTATGGGCTCATGGTGCAAACTGCGGTATAGATGATCCCGATAAAATCGCTATGCTCGATTTCCTTGATGACAATTACGGTCTTGATACAATCGATATGGGTGCGGCTATAGCTGTTGCAATGGATGCCGGTCTTGCTAAATTCGGCGATGGTGATGCGGCTATCAATCTTATAAAAGAGGTTGGTAAGGGCACACCTCTCGGCAGAATTATCGGAAGCGGCGCAGCGACAACTGCTAAAGTTTTCGGAGTTGAAAGAGCTCCCGTTGTTAAAGGACAGGCTATGCCGGCTTATGATCCGCGCGCCATACAGGGAATCGGCGTAACCTATGCAACAAGTACACAGGGTGCCGACCATACCGCAGGATACTGTATTACAGCCAATGTTCTGAAAGTGGGGGGATTTGTTGACCCTCTCAAATCTGAAGGTCAGGTGGAGCTTTCAAGAAATCTTCAGATTGCAACAGCTGCTATCGACTCAACCGGTATGTGTCTTTTTATTGCATTTGCCATACTCGATCAGCCGGAGACTTTTCAGGCTCTGATTGATATGCTTAATGCTTTTTATGGACTGAGCATGACTGCCGATGATGTGGCTGCATTGGGCAAGCAGATTCTGACAATGGAGAGAGATTTTAATAAAAAGGCCGGATTCACTGCTCTTGATGACAGGCTTCCGAGATATTTTTATACAGAGAAACTCCCTCCGCATAATGCGCTGTTTACTGTAACTGATGAAGAGCTGGATTCTGTTTATAACTGGTAAATTTTAAATCCAAAGGATAAGCGGGGAGTGAAAACTCCCCGTATCCGGGAATAATGATGAAATATGATACCTTTCTTCTGAAATGTTCCGGTTCAGCAACCGGATATTTTATGCCGGAACTGCAGACCGGATTTTCTATCTCTGCTAAAGAGGGTGTGACTATCTATTCATTCTTAACAGGGTACTGCGGTATCAGTGATGAATATATATCGGGAAAAGTTAAAACGATAATGATCGATGGCGGGCCTGTAGATGATATTTTTAATACGAAAATTCATGATAAAGGTGTATGTGCTCTCTCCGGAGCGATGCCCGGAATTGTCGGGGCAATGATGCGTATAGGCAGTCCCTATGCGGCTATGCGTGAGAGTATTACGGTTAAGCCTGAAGGGGGCGATGAATCGGGCAGGGAGATACTTGTTGATGTAAAGCTTTTTAATGTTATTCTAGCCGACAAGGGTGCCGATTTTCTTAAAAGAGGGATACTGCTCCGGGAGAAAAGAATTTTTAATCTGTTTATAAAACATGGAAATGATATCTTTTCATGCTGCAGGGAGGTTCTGTTTAACGGGAAACCTGTTGATTTTAAAAAACAGTTAACTGACGGCGTCAGTATGGATAGACTGGTAATGCTTAAATTAGAGATGGAAGATGAAAGATGAAAGTAAAAGTTAAACTTTTTGCCACATTAAGAGACGGGAGGTTTTCTGAAAAAGAGTTTGAAATTGAGGCCGGTTCAGACGTTGAATTATTGCTGAAGATGTTTAATCTGAAGCATGAAGATGTTCCGATTATTTTTATTAATGGAAGGCACGCTGATTTTGATACCCGGATAATGGATAATGATGATATAGCATTTTTCCCTCCGATCGGAGGGGGGTGATTTCTCAGTTTAAACTTCGTTAACGCTGATGATTTTTGATTTTACTATTTTGTTTTTAATAACCTTCATTATTATATACACTGCGACAACCAGGACAAGCAGGATAACAAGTGCTATTTTTGTATCACGCATCCACTGAATGAGTAGTTCGCGGTTGCTTGCACTGTAGTAGCCTAGATAGTTCCAGATTGGTACACTGATAAGAGCTGCAAATCCGTCGATTAATATGAAGGTCGGGAGTCCGACAAATTTAGTGATTCCCGCTGTGAGGAAAATCGGTGTGCGCAGGCCGGGGAGGAATCTTGCCACAAAAAGAACAATTTTCCCGTTTTCATTAAAACTTTTAACTATCCTGTCGTACCATCCGTTTTCAAGAATCTTTTTACCGAACTTCTTTTTGAAGATCTTCTCACCGAAAATTCGGCCGATATTATAAACGATTATATCACCTGCAAGCACTCCGCAAAAAGATACTGCCAGCATAATATGCACATTGCCGTAGCCGAGTCCGGTGATTATCCCCCCGGCAAGAATAGAAATATCCTCGGGTATTGGAAGACCGAATCCGCAGAGAAGCAGAACACCAAAGACAGAAAAATATCCGAACGATGAGTAAAAACCTATTATATAATCCAGTGAAACCACATTAGTCTCCGTAAAATGTTTTTTCTATTCAGGTCATTCAATTATGAAGAATTTATAAGCTTAAAATGAAAAATTAAAACTTTTCCAGTATTTAATTCTTAACTCCCTAAAAGTAAAAAAATCTCTATTATCCCCGCCGCCGAAGGCGGCGGGGATATATAATTTATGTTTCTACACTAAAAATATATTCAGGAATAGTTGCTGAATATATTTTTTAATACGATATTTTTTAAATAGCGGGAATAAACTGACTATACTCTATAAATATTCAGGTATAAATAATGCCAGCTAATTTTTTGTAAAAGAAAATTTTTTCTTTATGTCTGTAAACCGGCTGAATTTATCTCTCCGGTGCATCCCTGGCAGGAAGGAGAGGTAAATTCAGCCGGATACGGTAAGAATTGCAGTTAGAAATTGTATTCTTTTATCTCCAACTCGCCTTTGACTGCGGCATAAACACCCTCTTCAAGTGCCTTCATTTCATCTTCACCGGGGTAAACAAGGATTCTCCCCAGGAAGCCGGCTTTTTCTTCAATCCATTTGCAGAGCATTTCATCGTAAGCCACTCCGCCGGTAAGAATTATACCGTCAATTTTCCCTTCAAGAACAACAGCCATTGCTCCGATCTCCTTGGATATCTGGTATGCCATGGCGCGGTATATCTCTTCGGCTTTTTTATCACCCTCTTTGACTTTTTTGCTTACTTCGTAGGCGCTGTTTGTACCTAGGAAGGCAACCAGCCCCCCCTGACCGGTGATTTTCTTCTTTATCTCATCCTGTGTAAATTTTCCTGAAAAGCAGAGGTTCACAAGGTCACCCACGGGGACGCCTCCGCTTCTTTCGGGAGAGAAGGGTCCCTCTCCGTCGAGACCGTTATTGACGTCGATTACCCGCCCTTTTTTGTGGGCACCAACGGTAATTCCTCCACCCATGTGAACAATAACAAGATTAAGATCTTCATATTTTAAATTATGTTCCCGTGCAAAACGTCTTGCAACTGCCTTCTGGTTAAGCGCGTGGAAAATGCTTATTCTCGGAATCTCGGGCATTCCGGAATATCTTGCAAGAGGTTCAAGTTCGTCAACGATTACCGGATCAACAATATATGAACCGGCATTGCTGCCGATCTCTGCAGAAATTTCATGGGCGAGAATGGCTCCAAGATTGCTCGGGTGCGCCCGGGATGTTTCATCCTTCAGGTCCCGTATCATGGCTTCATTAATTCTATATACTCCCCCCGGTATCGGTTTGAGCAGGCCTCCGCGGCCCACCACTAGTTCTATAGATGACAGTTTTATCCCTGCCTGCTCCAGTTCTTTCAGAATTACTTTTTTTCTGAAATCGTACTGGTCAATTACTTTAACGAAGGCGCAGATCTCCTCAGTGGAGTGTTTTATATTTATAGTGAAAATATCTTCATGATTATCAAAAACTGAAATTTTTGTTGAAGTTGATCCTGGATTAATCGCAAGTATTCTCATATATATCTCCGTTTATATTATTGCATTGCCGCTGCCAGGGCGATGGACATCAGTTTGCTTCTGTCTGAATCGGATCGTGAAGTGAGTACTATGGGAACAGAAGCGCCGAGAGCAACCGATGCAACTGTGGCCCCGCCCAGATAGACAAGAGCTTTGTATAGAGTGTTTCCTGTTTCAATATTCGGAAGCAGGACTATATCTGCATCCCCTCCGATATCCGTTGCTATACCTTTGTGAGTGCACGCCTCTTTAGATATTATGTTGTCAAAAGCCAGGGGGCCATCGATAATACAGTCTTTGATCTGTCCTCTTTTATTCATCATTACAAGCATTGCGGCATGAGTTGTTGCTTCCATCTTTTCGTTGATAAGTTCGACCGCTGCGAGTACGGCTACTTTCGGTTTTTCCAGTTTTAATTTTTTGTAAATATCGACAACGTTGTTGATAATGTCAGCCTTCTCTTTCAGGTCCGGAGCGATGTTCATTCCGCAGTCGGTAATGCATAGAACTTTGTGGTAATACGGAGATTCCAGTATGGCTGCATGGCTCATTACGGTCCCCCGGCTGATTCCGTTTTCTTTATGAAGTACAGCGCGAAGCAGATCTGCAGTTCCCACCAGTCCTTTCATCAGGATTTGAGCTCTTCCTGTTTTTATAAGTGCCACCGCGGTTGAGCAGGCTTTGATCGGGTCTTTTTCATCTATAATTTCGATTCCATCGAGGCTGAATCCTATTTTTGCGGCTATCTCTTCAATCGCTTTTCTGTCTCCTGTAAGAATCGGTGCAACTATCCCTGCCTTTGATGCCTCTTTCACTGCATCCAGGGCGTGTTCATCAGCCGCTGCTGCTACTGCCATTATTGCGGCCGGTTTAGATCTGGCAATATCCAGTACTGATTCAAGCGATTTTAGAATCATTTCCCCCTCCTCAATATGAAAGCGATTATAAATAATCGCTTTCTGGAAATCTTAATTTATGTATTTTGTCATATTGAAAGTAAAGCTTGCTTACAGAAAAGCAAGCATTTTTTTAGATGTATTAAGGAAAATGAATTAAAATCTTACCTGAGGTAAAAATAATTGCAATAATTCTATTCTCTGATAAATTATAAAATTTAAAGATTCGTTTGAATGAGAATTCAGAATTAAATCAATCTCTTAATCGTATCTGCTCAAGAGTGACCTTTCTTTTATCTCCGTCATCAAAATCTATGCTGTATAAATCATTATTTATGACTGAAACTTTTCCCGGATAGTAATTACCGTCGGTCCACTCCGCCAGCACGGCTTTTCCCGGGAGTACACCTGTTTTAGGGGGGATTACATCTTTGACAATGATACCTGTATTGCAGCATTTAGTGTCGCCATCGTCAAAGTAAACCATGTAACTCCCTGCGCCGCAAACATCGCCGACAGTTCCGTGATACCATCCGTTTACTGTCCATTGAGCATAAACAGTATCCCCCGGTCTTATATTAGAACCTGACCATGAAATTGAAGAGAGAGACAGGATAAGAAGTCCCGCGGCAGCTGCAGTGAGAATATACTTTTTCATAAATTCCTCCATCTGAAATAATTTATTGAATAATATATCTGAAAATCGAAGATAAAGCTATATAATACTGAAAAAATAGTTACAGGACACTATGTGTCATATAGAGTGAGGTACACTGTTTTAATACGAAGAGAATCGGGTTAGCAGGATGCAGCAAATTATTTTCGGGGGTGCGTATGCTCCGCATACGCTGGGAGTGGGGGATTACGGGGGCGCTGCCCCCGTAATCCCCCACTCCCAGGCGCAGCGCGAAGCGCTGTGCCCCCAAAATAAACCGCTGACTTAACAAGAGAGCTGTTCTCAATATTTATATAGTTGACAACCGGTCAGCGGGCTTAGATTAGATAAGCTGAAAATTATTATTTTACTATAAAAATATCATGCTAGAAAATCCTGATTATAAAAAAATAAAACCGGAGGAAAGATGAAAATACTGCACTGTTCAGACCTGCATCTCGGTAGACGTCCGGTTGGGGGAGTGGGGGAGTATTCCGAAACCAGATTCAGTGACTACTTCAGTTCATTTCACCATATTGCAGATTACGCGGCCGAAAATTCAATCGATACTGTAATTATATCCGGAGATATATTCGACCGTCGTGAGATTACCCCTGATATTCTTGAGCGGGCGGAACAGGTTTTTATTAAACTTAAAGATTCCGGTATCGAAACTATTATAGCCGAAGGGAATCATGACCGCGGAGGGAGCAGCGACTCCACCTGGCTCAATTATCTTGTACACCGCGACCTTGTGAAGATGCCATGCGTAAACATTGACGATGAAAATAACTTTGTCTTTCAACCGGTAGAATCCGATGGTGTACATTTTTACTCAATGGGCTATCCCGGAATTTACATAGAAGAGATGTCCCGTTCGCTCATCGAAGTTCTGGATAAGGATAAATTAAATATAGTTCTGGTGCATACAGCTATCAGTTCAAATGATCATTTCCCCGGGACTGTTACCCCCGCTGTAATTGATCTTTTTAAAGAGAGGGTTTATTATATTGCAGGGGGGCACTTTCATTCATATCATCATTATCCTGCCGATGAGCCCTACTTTTTTGTACCCGGCGCACCGGAGTACTGGGATTTAGCAGAGGGGGAGGAGAAATACTTTATTGTATTTGATACATCTTCCGGTCTGCGCGAGAATATTTCCACAAGCAGACGCAAAAAAACTTCATTAAAACATTCATTCATCTCGGGGAGTGACAGCGATTTCGAGGCTGAGTTTGATCAGTGGCTTTCGGCACTTCCAGTAGATAAAAACTCCGTCGTTACATGCCTCTTTAAAATTGAAGAGTCACTTTATCCCGACGGTGCCGCATGTGAAAAAAAGATAGAGAGTGCCGGGGCGCTTAAGGCGAAAGTCAGCTTTGTCTATAAGAGTACCGGGGTCAGTGCAGACCGGAGCGGTGAACAGATTGTAACAACTGAATCGATAGAATCTGAAAAACTAATAACATCCGGTTACTCCGGAGACATGGCCTTGAAGATAGTAAACAGTTATCTCCCGGAACTGAAAAAAACCGAGACAGAGGGTGATAATGGCGGCAGCGGATTTGATCTCTTTGACAGGATGATCGAAGAGATAATACAGGGTAAATGAGATGATAATAAATAGACTTGAACTTAAAAATTTCAGAAATCACCGCGAGTCTGTTTTCGATTTTGAGAAGGGTATAAATCTTATCCTTGGTGAAAACGGATCGGGGAAGACCAGTATACTCGATGCAATTGGTTTTGCCCTTTTCAATATGAAGCTCCGTTCAGATGCAAACGATACCATCACAATTGATGAAACTTCAGGGAGTGTAAAGGTTACATTTACAGGGAATGACGGGAATCTCTATATCGTTGCACGGAAAATTCCAACCGGGAGTGTTTCACTATCGGCCGATGGTGTGATGAAAAATATCACAGGTGTAACGGAGGTCTACCGCGCGGTTAATTCTTTAATCGGGAACAGTTCGGAGAATCCGGCATTGTTTGAAAATGTTATAGTTGCCTCTCAGAACAGGTTTACAGCTGTTTTTGACGCGCGCCCTTCGGAGCGTGAGACGGTATTCAATTCTGTTTTCGGTACGGAGATATACCGGAAGATGTATAATGGAATTCTTAAAACAGGGTGCGATGAGTATGATAAAAGAATAACTTTTGCCGAGGGTGATCTGGGTTCAAAAAATGCCCAGCTTAAGGATTCGGCTGAACTTAGTGGCGTGAAAGAAGCGGCAGAGAAGGAGTTTCTGGACTGTCAGAAAGTATATAATGAAAATGAAAAGATAATAGAAGAGAACGAGAAAAAGCTCATTGAATTTTCGGAGATTAAGAGCCGGAAGGATAAACTTATTCTGACCATAGATGGAGTTAAATCACAGATTGCAGAGAAGAACAGGATAATCACCCGGACAGGGGATGAACTCAAAACTGCAGTGAATGCCGCATCTGATGAAAAACGTCTTAAGCCTGAACACGATAAATATGAAAGTGTAAAGAAAGATCAGGAGAAGATACTGAAGGAGATTCATCTTCTTGAAGATTCACAGAGGGAGTTTAATGCGAACAAAGATGAAATAGCCAGGATGGAGAGATCAAGGACCGCGTCAGATGGTGACAGGAAGAGATTTGTTCAGATGATCGAAAGCGATACCATATCCCTGCAGAATATTCAGAAGGAGATAGCCTCGTATAAAGAAGCATCGGATCTTCTTGAGAAAGAGAGAGCTGCACAGGAGAGCGGGTTCAGATCTCTCACTAAAAGAAAAACGGAATTTGACGGGCTTTACAGAAAATATACAGGGGCAAAGGAGCAGTCGGCAGCGAAAGCAATGCTTGCTGTTAAAGCTGAAGAATCGGGTTCTGATGAAACGGTTTTGATTTCAGAGATTACCGGTCTGGAGAAAGAGTCTGCTGCTCTCGGGATTCTTAAGACTAAAGGTGATTTCATAAATTCTGAAATTACCCGATACGGAACTCTTCTGAAAGAGCTGGAGGATGCCGAGAGGGAATTGTCAAAACAGAGCTGCCCCTATCTGAAAGAGAAGTGCAGAAATATTGAGAATGCAGGTAGTATTTCCGGTTATTTTAATCCGCGAAAAGAAGAGATCAGCGGAAAGATTGCCGGTCTGAAAAAAGAGCTTGAGGAGTACTCCGGTATTGATGACCGGATTAAAAATTGTAATCATAATAAAAGTGTAAAGAGTGAACAGCTTGCCGCTCTGAAAAAAAATATTCAGGACGCACTTAAATACAGAAAGGATGAGGCTGAACTTAAACAGCTCGCGGCGGAACATGCTCTTGCAATTTCAAAGATATTTTCAGGTGTATCTTCTAAAGACGCTGAGTATGTTTTAAATGAAAGATATGAAGAAGCAGCTGCCGAGATGGAGAGAGCTTCCGCTGTTGTGCAGACAAAGCTTAACAGCGCAGCAGAATCATTTAAAGAGAAACAGAACGAACTGAAAAAGAGAGAGTTCGACCTTGGTGAAATTCAGAAAAGAATAGAGCAGAGCGGTAAAAAGATTTTAACAATAGATGCCCAGATCAACAAATTTGACAGTGAAATCGGTAAAAGAACAGAAACGGGGAGAACCCTTGAACAGAGAATACTCCCTCTGACTGAATTAAAGAAAAGATCTTCGGATTATATTTTAAAACTTAAAGAGCTGGAACCCCTTGATCAGGAGTACAGGCTTGCAGTTCAGCGTGCATCATCTAAAGATGGGCTGGAGAGCCGGCTTAAAACAGAAAGAGCTGAGTTGGAAGTTTTAGCGGTAAAACTTAAAGATATCGAAATTGAAAATAACGGAATTGAATATAATGCCGTTGAACATGAAAAACTGCTGACCCGTTGCGGAGCATTGAAATCGGAGCTGAAAAATCTGAATGAGAAACTGCGGGGCCTTCAGTCAGCATACACAGTGGCTGTGAAGGCCGAAGAGAACAACAACGCTTTAATCCGTGAGGTTCAAGAGAAGACTGTTCTTATCGGAGCATTGAAGAGGAAGCGAGAGATTGCCGGAACATTCCGCGAGGATATAAAGATGCTGGGGCCCTACATCTCCGAAAGAAGAACGAAGATGATTGCCGCTGCAGCTACGGAGAATTTTCAGCGGATGACAGGACGGGCTGAGAGGATTCTCTGGGAGAACAGTACCGAACAGTACCTGGTTTCCATTGCATCATCGTCGGGCCGGCGCCGGTACAACATGCTCTCAGGTGGCGAACAGGTTGCCGTGGCCCTGTCGATCCGTTCCGCCCTTGCGTCGGAGATGACTGACTGCAGGTTTGCCATCTTTGATGAGCCGACAATTAATCTCGACGCGGAGAAACGTGAGGCCCTCAGTGTTTCTCTTCACGCTATTTTGAAAAATCTTGAACAGGCGCTTGTTGTAACTCATGATTCGGCATTCAGAGAGATGGCCTCGAAGGTTATTGAACTGGGGCAGAGCTGAATTGTAATCAATGCATAGATTGACGACTGATACTATCTGTTTCCGGATTTTCAGCAGAGCTGACAGTACCGGAAGAAGGGTTAAAACAAAAAGAGTTACCTGTACTCCGGATTGCCTCTTTTAATATTCAGATTTTCGGTAAAACAAAGGCGGCAAGGCCCAACACTTTATCGGTTCTTGCCGAGATAGGTTCAAACTTCGATATAATTGCACTGCAGGAGGTCGGTTCGAACCGCTCCTCCGCTTCGGATGAGACATGCGCTGAAATAATGGATATCTATGTGTCCCGAATAAATGAAATTGCCGGTGAGGAGATCTATTCATATATAAACGGCAACCAGTACGCAATTGTCTACAGAACCGACCGTGTGCGTGTTAAAGATTATGTATTATATGACGGTGTGGAGTCTTTTACATATACTCCATTAATTGCTGATTTTGAAACGGTAGAAGAAGGGAGCAATTTCGATTTTTCAATAATAAATGTTCATACCTCACCCGGCAGGGCAGAGGATGAGATCCCTGCCTTAAAAACAGTTATGTCTGAAGTGGAGAGGCTCTATGAGGAGCCGGATGTTTTGTGTCTTGGGGATTTTAATGCCGATGGTTCGTTCTACGATGAAGGGACCGGAGACTGGTTAAGCGGATTTGACCCTGAATTTTATATTACCGGTATACCGAATCATTATGACACAACTGTTGCACCATCGGACAACACATATGACCGGATGCAGATGACCCGGAGTTTTGAT
>PGXT01000177.1 GCA_002839285.1 Spirochaetae bacterium HGW-Spirochaetae-5
ATGTTTAATCTTAACCATAACAGTTGTCATGTAAGGGACCCCGTCATAGAGCCTGTTAATATCGTGATTAATAAACTCCTCATCTCTGCCGCATTTAGATGAGATCAGACACTCCATTATTCCATCAGCTTTAATAAGCTCATCCGCAAGACGGATGCTGTCTGAGGAGACTTTCATAAACACAACATTATCCCCGTCCTTCAGATGACGGGCAATATCGGTATCTTTGCTTAAAGGCACAATACGGAGCTCCTCATTCTGTTTTGCCAGAGGTGTATTCCCCGCGGCGGCTGAAGCACAGAATGAAGTAACACCCGGTACAGTTTCAATCTCAATTCCGGAGTGAACAAGCAGTTCCAGCATGTAGATATATGTACTATACAACATCGGGTCCCCAAGTGTCAGGAAGACAACAGTTTTACCCGACTCAACAAGATCACGGATCACTTCGGCATTCTTCATGCGGTTCGTTTTTTTTTCAGCTTCATCATCAATCATCGGGAATGTAAGAGTTATAATCTCAGCTTTACTGTTTATATATTCATCTGCGATCTCAAGTGCAATACTCCCCTTGTCGCTCCCGCTCTCCGGTACAATTACAACATCGGCAGTTCCGAGTATTCTCACAGCTTTCATTGTAATAAGCTCAGGATCTCCCGGTCCGGTACCTATACCATAAAGTTTACCTGTCATAGTCTGCCTCGCTCTGCGGAGATTATAAAAACCGGATTAAGAGCAGTGAGCATTGAAACACTCCCCGTATCATTAACTCTGGTTATTGACGCCTGTATAATTTCATAATCGTATTTCATATTTTTAAAAAAAGCCCTGACTTCAAATAGTGTATCCAGAGTGACCGCCGCTGCCACTATCCGTCCGCCATCTTCAATTTTACTGTGCACCGAATTCAGGATCTCCCTGATATTTCCGCCGGACCCTCCGATAAAAGCTCTGTTAAAACTCCCGGCTTTTTCAATTGTTCCCGGTGCTTCCCCTTCGACAATCACCACGTTTCCGGTTTTAAACTTTTCAGTATTTCTTCTGATAAGCGATAGTGCTTGTTCATTCTTTTCAAGCGAGTAGACGATACCGTTTTTTGCGACCAGTGCACACTCTACTGTAACAGAACCGGTTCCGGCACCGATGTCAATTATATTTGAATCTTCAGTCAGGCGGAGTTTCGAAATCACAAGAGTCCGTATCTCCTCCTTTGTCATGGGCACACTGCCCCGTTCAAACATCTCATCTGGAATCCCTGCTGTTACAACTCTATTCATCTGCAATCACCACCACACAGAGTCTGTTATCTATATCTTTTGCAATAAAATCATCTACACTTCCGGAATGAATTATCTCTTCGGGATATGAGAGATTACACCCTGCATACATCTTCCGTTTACCAAAACCGCTGTTACTGAGCCTCTTCGCGATGGAAGATATTGTCTCCCTGCTGTCGGTAAGAAATGCCGCACATCCTCCGGAGACAAGAGCGGTTAAATCTTCACTTCGTCCGTGAATACTCCCCAGCCTTGCCGACTCCCATGGCAATGCGATCTTTGCAAACATATACTGCACAGAACTTATTCCGGGAATTACATTGAGCTCCTCATCAGAAAGAAACCGTTTAAGAAAACCGAGAATTCCGTAAAATCCCGGATCACCCGATGCAATTACAGAAACACGCCTTTCAGCCATCTCTGAGATTATAAAGCTCTTTGCATCTTCAAGTCTCCCGGTTATATCATAACGTTCAAACCGGATATTTTCAAGTCCGGGAATAAAATCCAGCATACCAAGATTTCTGGTCCCGCCGATAACGACATCACTCACATTCAGAAGTTTCACCGCAGCGGGAGTCACATACTCTGGACTCCCGGGACCGAGTCCGATTACATTAACACGGTTCATATGCCGCTCCTTATCTGTTTCATAAGCTCTTCTGCTCCAGGAGTGGAAGCGAGAAGACCCCTCTCCATAGAGAAAGTGACAACTTCAATATTCACCCTGTTATGAAGATATGAAGCACACCGTTCCCTGATCTTTATGCAGATGTGCTGATAAAAGTTTTCAACATCAATATATTCAAGAGCCTCTTCTGTGGTAACACAGTTCATTATCTTCACCGCAGTTTCGGGACTGCCGCCAAGGAGTATATAGTTGGCGGCAATAATCTCAAACCTTGAGTCGGAAACCCTGCTGTGCATATCGAAATTTCCGCCGGCAAGTTTCACCAGCTTCCCCGTGTGACCGATCAGAAGAATATTTTTCATTCCGTAATACTCCCCCTGCTCTAGCATATATCCAGCATGGTTGCCGATAGAAATAATACTGCTCTCAGGAATATCGCAGCTGTTCACCGCAAAATCTCTTCCGTATCTCCCGGGAACAAAAACAATACTGTCGATGCCGCTCTCCTTCATCATGGACAGTTCAAGCGATAGTGATTCTTTCACCGCATCACTGGAGAGAGGTTCAACAATCCCCGTTGTTCCGAGTATCGATATCCCCCCCTCTATACCGAGTTTCGGGTTAAAGGTTCTCTTCGCAATCTCAACACCTTCAGGAGCAGAGATTGTTATACGTATCCCTCTCCTGCCGGCAGTTCTTACACTCTCCACTTCATTTTTTATCATATTCATGGGGCCGGGATTTATCGCATGAAAACCGGGTGCGATCAGAAGACCTTTTTTGGTAACAAGACCTATCCCTGTTCCGCCGGTTACTTCAACTGTATCTTCATCGATAAATTCTGCACGGGCAAAGATCTTTATTCCGTCAGTAATATCGGGATCATCTCCGGCATCTTTTACGACGGAACATTCCGCATAATTCTGAGTTAAAACAGGATCTGAAATTTTAAGATCGAGAATAACACCGGCAGGAGTATCTATCACCATTGATTCAGGACTATTGCCGGTCATCATCATAACTGCTGCACACTTCGCTGCAGCGGCAGCACATGCTCCGGTTGTATAGCCCATCCTCAGTTTTCTGCCGTTTTTAAAAGTATAACGTTCCATGTTATTCTCTTTATTTTTCCATCATAAGAAGAATTGAATTGAAGATCGCAACAGCAACAGTACTCCCCCCCTTTCTTCCCCGTGTAATGATATATGGCGCATCAGTCTCCTGCAACTCCTCTTTAGATTCAGCAGCCCCGACAAAACCGACTGGAACCCCAATAACAAGTTCAGGTGAAACCAGACCCGTTTTAATCTGAGATGTGAGAACACTGAGAGCCGTGGGAGCGTTCCCTATAATAAAAATTTTAGTACCGCTGTCCCTGCAGGCCCTCTCCATCCCGATAATAGACCGCGTTACACCTCTGGTCGCAGCCTCTTCGGCTGTTTGGCTGTCTGCAATATATGTATATACTTCACATTTATTCTGCAATAAAAGTTTTTTATTCACACCGGCCTGAATCATATTCGTATCTGAATAAATTCTGCACCCGGAACGGAGCGCATCCATTCCACGTCTTAAGGCATCACAATGAATTTCTGTAAGTTCAGCATATTCAAAATCTGCAGTAGTATGAATCACACGATATATAACAGGTTTATATTCATCAGGTATATCAGTTTTAATTTCACTATGAATTATTTCAAAACTGGTTTTTTCAATTAGAGCCGGATCAGTTATCATCAGGATCTCCTTAACAATTAGTCGTTATATAAATATTTACAGTCACCGAACTCATCAGCCCCCGCACCCCCAAAGGGGGCAAGACAGTTAAAACTGCAACCTTAAAACTATTCTACTCTATGACACCTTTATTTAAAAATGAAATAAATTCAATTCTTTGCCCCCTCCGGGGGTGCGGGGGCCGAGTGGTTCCGGGGGCTACCCTTA
>PGXT01000178.1 GCA_002839285.1 Spirochaetae bacterium HGW-Spirochaetae-5
GCTGTTGTTATTCAGATTATAGTGACCGGTGCTCTTCATCTCGATGGGCTTGCCGATACGGCCGACGGTTTTTTCAGTTACCGGAGCAGAGAGAGAATTCTGGAAATAATGAAGGATTCACGGATAGGAACAAACGGAGCAATATCTCTGATTGTAATAATTATCGTGAAGTATTCAATTCTGGTATCGCTCAGTGCGGAGATCGCTATTCTTTCACTTTTAGCTGCACCTGCTGCCGCACGGATGACCATAGCATGGTGTGCCGGTGTATCCATATACGCAAGAAGCGAAAAGGGCATGGGGATGGTAACGGTGGAGAGAACCGGATGGAGGGAGATTGTAATTACAACAATTATAACTTCTGTATTGATTTTCGCACTGTTCAGATTCAGTTTAATTATCCTCCCTTCAGCAGTTATAATATCTGCTGCGGGATTTGCGCTTCTGTTTTCATATTATTCATCTAAAAAAATCGGCGGGATAACCGGTGATGTTATAGGTGCGGTTATTGAACTGAGTGAAGTTCTAATATTAATTCTTTTTGTGTTATTTGAGACATTTCCTGTTTTGAGAGGTTTCTGATTTATGAAAGAACTGCTGCTTATACGTCATGGTGAAACGGATCATAATAAAGAACTCCGTTTTACCGGATTTTCAGATATACCTCTGAATGAAAAGGGGAGAGAACAGGCTGCAAATCTCAAAGATAAGTTTTTGTCAGAGGGTATAACATCGATTTATTCAAGCGATCTGAAAAGAGCTGCTGAAACTGCAGAGATTCTAAGCGGAGGGGGCAGATTTGAAATTACACCGGCGCTTCGCGAAATGAACTTCGGAATTTTTGAGACACTGAATTACGAAGAAATTATGAAGGATTACTCGGAAGAGTTTAACCTTTGGGGGATTGACAAAAAGAATTACAGAATACCCCAGGGCGAATCATTTTCGGAGATGGCTGAACGTGTGCTTACTTTTGTCGGAGGGATTCTTGAATCGGATATCGAAAAAGCAGCAATTGTTTCTCATTCAGGCTGCATAAGAACAATACTCGCTTTTTATCTGCTGGGGAGTGTTGAGGATACATGGAAATTTGTTATCGACAACTGTACAATTACACGGCTATGCATCGGAAAGAGAAGCGCATTTTTAAAAACATTAAATGAAAAGTAGATGGTGCAATTAAGGTTTTGGAGGCACATCGCTTCGCGCTGTGCCTGTGATTGGGGGTTACAGGGGCTGCGCCCCCGTAACCCCCAATCCCGCGTATGCGGAGCATACGCGCCCCTGAGAATAAATTGCGACTAGAAGTAGAATTGTATTAATACCCGCCGCCGAAGGCGGCGGATATTAAAGAGTATTATTTATACAAAAGGTAACGGCTTGGCAAAGAATATAATGATTCAGGGGACAGCTTCTTCGGTCGGTAAAAGTATGATTACCGCCGCTTTGTGCCGTATCTTCGCCGAAGACGGCCGCAGTGTTGCTCCATACAAATCGCAGAACATGGCGCTTAATTCATTTGTGACAAAAGAAGGGCATGAAATGGGGAGGGCGCAGACTGTACAGGCCGCGGCATGTTTCAGGGAACCATCTGTTCTGATGAATCCGGTTCTCCTTAAGCCATCCTCCGATACGGGGTCACAGGTCATTGTAATGGGCCGCGTTCATGGAAATATGAATGCGGCTGAGTACCAGAAATTCAAACCTGAACTTAAACAGATTGTGCTGGATGCATACCGTAGACTGGAGAGCGGTTGTGATGTTATAGTGATCGAAGGGGCCGGGAGTCCCGCAGAGATAAATCTCCGGGAGAATGATATTGTAAACATGGGGATGGCAGAGCTTGTCGATGCTCCGGTAATTCTGGTGGCCGATATCGACCGGGGCGGAGTCTTCGCATCGGTTGTCGGAACAATTTTTCTTCTGAAAGAAGATGAGAAAAAAAGAGTAAAGGGTGTAATTATAAATAAGTTCCGGGGAGATATAGATATACTCATGCCGGGGATAAGAGAACTGGAGTCCATAATAAATATACCGGTTCTTGGTGTTGTCCCTTATGCCGATATCAAACTTGAGGATGAAGACAGTGTCACTGAACGGTTTATAAGAAAAAGTAAAAATAGTGTAATAGATATATGTGTAATAAAAACTCCATGGATATCCAATTTTACAGATTTTGATGTCTTTGATCATATGGATGATGTTAATCTCCGGTATGCAACATCAGCGGCAGAGATCGGCGAGCCTCATATGCTTATCATCCCCGGAAGCAAGAATACAATTGCTGATATGATATATATACGGGAGAAGAGGATAGATACTGTAATTTATTCCCTTCATGAAAAGGGTGTAGTAATAGCCGGGATATGCGGCGGTTATCAGATGATGGGGAGCCGGATAGATGATCCCTATTCAGTTGAGAGCGAGTCCTCATCGTGCAGAGGGTTAGGTCTTACCTCTATGGAGACAGTCCTGGAACGTGAAAAGATTACAACGCAGGTGAATGGAACAGTAGTATCGGACTGCGGAATCATGGAAGGACTTAAAGCTTTAAATATAAAAGGTTATGAAATACATATGGGGCGCAGTTCTCACCCTGAAGGATTAAGCTGTTTTACTGAAACTGAAAATGGCAAAGGGGGAATAGTTTCCGGTAATCTTTTCGGCACTTATATCCATGGAATTTTTGACAGTATTGAATTCACAGGCGGACTCCTGAATAATATCCGCCGCAGTCTGGGGATTGAGTTAAAATCGTATAACACCGATTATACGGAGATGAGGGAGAAGGAGTTTGAAAAACTTGCGCAGCTTGTAAGGGGAAGTGTTGATATGAAAAAAGTATACAGAATACTGGATAGAGATGATACTTTCTGTTAAGATAACCATCGGTTTTTTTCTCGATTTTATTCTCGGCGACCCCCGGAGGTTCCCTCATCCGGTAAGCCTTATCGGCGGATTAATATCCCGGCTGGAAAAAATTCTCCGGAGAGGAGTCTTCGAAAAGGGGGCCGGGGTTATCCTTGTTGTTATTGTTGTACCATCTGTCTATTTTATAGTTATGTATATCTCCGCGCTGTCATGGGCTCTGGAAATATTTTTAATATATACAATATTCGCACTGAAATCGCTTTCCACTGAAGCTCTAAAAGTTTATAAGGCACTTGCAGATGGTAACATTGAGCTGGCGAGAAAAGAGATTTCATTTCTGGTAAGCCGTGATACTGCATCAATGAAAAGGAGCGATATTATCCGCGCGGCAGTGGAGACAGTAACAGAGAATATAGTTGATGGCGTAACCGCTCCGATGTTTTATCTCTTTATCGGAGGGGCGCCGGCGGGGATGGCATATAAGGCTGCAAACACAATAGATTCAATGATCGGTTATAAAAATGAAAAGTATATTAAGTTCGGATGGTCCGGTGCGAGATTGGATGACCTGCTGAATTATATCCCTGCAAGAATAACAGGTTTTGTATTAATACCGCTCGCTGCTCTCTTCACAGGGGGGAGTGTGACAGGCGCATACCGTATTCTTCTGCGGGACAGGCTTAATCACAGCAGTCCCAATTCGGGACACCCGGAATCTGCCTCAGCCGGGGCACTGGGGATTCAGCTGGGAGGACCCGTTAGCTATTTCGGAGTTATGAATAATAAACCTTATATCGGAGATAAAGAGAGAGAGCTGGAGCTGGAGGATATCAGAAGAGCAATCAGATTACTTTATGCGGTATCATTCATCGCCATGGGGTTTGGATGGGTTATATTTCTTACTGTTAAATTTTTTATATAGCATTTTACGATTGAATTAGTACAATCAGCCCTTCGACTCCGCTCAAATCGTAAAAATTATTGTGTTTTTCAGCAGAATACTTATTTTATGAAGCCCTTCTTTTTTTTATCAAAATTGGCGATGTGCTTAGCCTGTCGAAGTAGGTGCGGCAGCAGCCGGGGGTGAGTTTAAAAGTTTAATAAAAAAACCAGATAGTTTGAGCACAGCAAATAACAGGAAACCATAAATGAAAAGGAATCACGGCGGAAACATATACAGCATTGAACGTGAACTGGGAATTCCAGCCGGAGAGCTTGCGGACTTCAGCGTAAACCTCAACCCCCTGGGAACTCCCGGTGCTGTAAAGAATATGATAATTGAAAACCTTAATGAGATTATGCTCTATCCTGATCCTGAGTACATTGAGTGCCGTGAATCCATAGCTGCATACCACAGTGTCCCCATGGAATATATCACTGCTGGGAACGGAGCGACGGAACTGATATTTCTGTACTGCAGGGTAACCAGACCTGTGAAGGCCCTTATTGCGGCACCAGCCTTTTCCGAGTATGCCAGAGCGCTTGAAGCAGTTGGATCTGAGATTGTCTACTTCGAGCTGAAAGAGGAGAATGATTTTAAAGCCGATATCGATTCACTGACAAGCGAGATTCAGAATGGATACGGCCTTGTAGTAATTTGCAATCCCAACAATCCTGCCGGAACTTTGCTGAATAGAGATGATATCCTTGCACTCTCGGCTAGCGCTCCTGACGGATGCCGCATACTTGTAGATGAATCGTTCATCGAGTTTGCACCGCAGGGACCGGAAGCTCTAACTGTTTTAGATGCTGATATGCCGCGGAATATATACGTACTCCGTTCCCTTACAAAAATATTCTCCATGCCGGGATTAAGGCTCGGTTACGGAGCCGGTTCTGACCATGAGCTGAACAGAATGCTTGCAGAGCAGAAAGAGCCCTGGTCGATAAATGTCTTCGCATCAAAAAGTGCTGCGATACTACTGAGTGATCTGAATTATCTCCATGAGACACGCCGTGTAATTTCTGAAGAGAAATTTTTTTTGTCGGATAATCTGAAAAACATTCCATGGCTGAAAATTTACAGTTCTTCCGTAAACTATATGCTTTTGAAAATACAGAACGGGATGACATCATCTGAACTCGAATCGGAACTGCTGAAAAGAAAGATAATGATCCGGAATGCTTCAAACTTTATGTTTCTGGATAACACTTTTATACGGATAGCAGTTAAAGACCGAAGGAGTAATATTCTGCTTCTTGAAGCTTTGAAGGGGGTAGCGTTGGAATTTTGCCTGTAGTTTTAACTCACCCCCTCGGTCCCCCTCTCTTTAAAAGAAATAGAGGGGGAGGAGTGTTGTGTACAAACGGCGCATAGGTTGGATTTATCATTTTAGACTGGGGGCATTAATTACATTTTTTTAAAATATTTAAGAATTTCATTTATATAAAGTTTAAAAGAAACACAACTTGTTTAAATTACGGAACCCCTCTATTTCTTATCAAAGAGAGGGGTGCGGCAGCGCCGGGGGTGAGTTAATATTTTTTTCTAAAAATTTTTCTTTACAATCCATACCATAATACTAAATTAAACACAGATTTCAGTAACGGAACACGGTGTAAATCCGTGGCGCTCCCATCGCTGTAACCGGGGACGGCTCCGCACATTGCCACTGTTGATCTCAATTTGAGTGATGCGGGAAGGCGCGGCAGCTGATTGATCCGGAAGCCAGAAGACGACTGAGAACACAAATGAATTGAATCTGATGGAAAAGGATTCTGATAGCATATTCATATATGCTGCCAGAGTCCTTTTTTTTTGCTCTGCCATATATGAAAATACGTTATAGCTCAGAATCGGGTGTATAAGTCTCCGCCGCGCCGAAGGCGCGGCGGAGAGTAATTTTATTGCCGGTTTATGACCAGTCGTAGCCCCGCCGCCTCCGGCGGCGGGGGAATAACTCACAAGTAGGTTTTAAAATTAATAAAATTTAGCAGCTTACTTGTGAGTAATAAAAAACAACAATCAGGATGGCTAATATGGATTTACTAAAAAGCACAATTGAAGGTATCGGGCCTCTTAACAAAGAAAAAATGGATGAGGCATTGGAGAGGGTTAATTCTCTCCTTAAACCGCCGGGAAGCCTCGGTAAACTTGAGGATATAGCGGTTCAGCTTTCCGGAATTACCGGAAAACTCCATAATACGTTTAAGAAAAAATGTATTATTGTAATGGCGGGGGATAATGGAATAGTAAAAGAGGGGGTTACATCATTCCCTAAGGATGTGAGTCTTCTTGTTGCTGAAACAATGGTAGGGGGAATCTCCGGTGTTGCTGTTCTTGCCCGCCACGCCGGTGCTTATCTTAAAGTTGTCGATCTCGGTATTGACGGTGATATAAAGGCAGATGGTGTAATCGATCGAAAAATCAGGAAGTCAACATCCAGTTTTTTAAACGGACCTGCCATGTCCCGCAATGAGGCTGTCCGGGCGATTGAGACTGGAATTGAGATTGCAAACCTTGCAATCAGAGAGGGTGCGGATCTTATCGGAACCGGAGAAGTAGGTATCGGGAATACAACAACAAGCAGCGCCATGCTCTACGCTTATACAGGTGCAGATCCCGATATAATTGTCGGAAGGGGCGCCGGACTCTCTGATGAAGGTCTTGCCAGAAAAAAAGAGGTAATACTTCAGGGTGTGAGTTTCAATAAGCCGGATTCATCCGATCCGATAGATGTACTTTGTAAAGTTGGCGGATTTGATATTGCAGGTCTTACGGGGGTATATATTGCTGCTGCAGCTGCACGGATACCCGTTGTAATTGACGGATTTATTTCCGGTGTTGCGGCTCTCACTGCGGTAAAACTTGCTCCAGGTGCAAAGGGGTATATGTTCTCCTCACACGGAAGTGTAGAGCCCGGAGCCCGTAAGGTTGCGGAACTTCTGGGGATAAGTCCCATGCTCGATATGAATATGAGACTGGGTGAAGGAACAGGCTGTGCGCTTGCTTTTAATATAATAGAAGCATCAACGAAGATAATAAACGAAATGGGTACTTTCTCTGATATAGGGATGTAGTGATTTAACTGTATAAAATTTATTAAGATTTTTTGTTCCCACCTCTGCCTGCTGCCACGCCTGTGTTGAAGCTGTCTGGTGGGATTGTCTGGTGCGGCGCATTGCTTTATTCTGATGGGGAAGGAGCGATGCGCCGATTTTTCACATGCTGCATGTTATGCGATTTCGGCAACTTCATCCGCATCTAATTCATGTTTCGGCCTGTAAATCGCAGCAGCTGTAATTCCTGCCAGAATGTATTCAATCAGACCATAACCGGCCCATTTTAAAACCAGGACCATAACCGGCCCATTTTAAAACCAGAGACAGCGGGAGCGGATAAAGAGCATATTGATAAAAAGCACCCAGTATATATGTCATCAGGCCGATGAGTATACCAAATCTTACACCTTCAAGAAGACCTCTATCCTCATAACCTTTTACAAAAATATACATCATTAGATAAGAAAAAATAAAACTGCTGAGATACATAATCCACATGAGCGACATCATGTCCGGTCTCCAGACATTTGTCATGGACATGTAGGTATCACCAAGGATTAAACCGTGAATGATAAAATCGCAAATCTGGAAAACAGCAAAAATCGCAAGTCCGCCTGCCAGAAATCTTTTAATATTCATTTTATACCTCCATATTATATCCATACAAATGTATGGTGTATTTTAAAAGTGTCAATCGATTAATCTGTACATGTCAATAAACTGATGGTGAAACCCCGCTACTCACTCCAAAGGTGCATCGGATATTGAATGCCACAAGTTTATGAACATTAAATTAATTTCAAGATAGTAA
>PGXT01000179.1 GCA_002839285.1 Spirochaetae bacterium HGW-Spirochaetae-5
AAATGATTTCTTTAAGATTATCCAATGATTTAGATGAAAAATTAAATCAAATAGCAAAAAACGAGAAGATTTCAAAATCTGAGATTGTTAAAAGAGCACTGGTTTTGTATTTCGAAGATTATAAGAAAACACACTCACCTTATGATTTAGGTGCTGATCTTTTCGGAAAGTACGGCAGTGAAGACGGAACTTTATCACAAAATTATAAAAATATTTTGAAAGGTAAACTCCGTGAAAAACATTCTCGTTGATGCAGGTCCGTTAATAGCGTTGTTTGATAAAGATGATAAATATCATACTCCTGTGATAAAATTCCTGAAACAATTTAAAGGGAACCTGGTTACTACTTGTCCGGTAATTACAGAAGTTACACATTTATTGAGTTTCAATATAAATGTTCAGATTGATTTCTTAGAATGGCTAAAACGTGAAGCTATTACAATAATTAATTTGGAAAACAATCATTTAGATCGGATTATAGAATTATCAAAAAAATATTCTGATGTCCCTATGGACCTTGCGGATTCATCATTAATTATAATTGCCGAATTAACAAACATTCATGATATAATAACGATTGATTCTGATTACTATATTTATAAAACAAAAAACAAAAAATCACTGAATAATTTACTTTTACCATTTATCAATAAATAAAGTAATACAAAACTGGGGCGGCTCAATCCAGCACACAACAACGCTTACCCGCGACGCTCGGAGTATTCTTGATTTTTAAAAACTAATTCAGCATAAAATTTTAAGTGCCTTGGCAAGCGTCGTTTAGCCAAGACGTTTATATGGCATGGCTACTGAATGCCGGAGACATAGGTAACAGTTTTGTAGTGACACATCGGTAACACTTCCAATACAATAATTACCAGGATTCATTTAAAATGAGGTTTAAAAATGGAAAGAACGGATGTACTAATTATAATTTTAATTCCAGTAATAATTATTCTATATTTCTTAACAATTTACAAACCAATAAAAAATCGATTAAATCAAATTGAATCAGAATCAATTGTTGCATCGATAATTCCAACCTTTTCATTTAATGTTCATTTCTTTATTATTTTCATAATCGTGTTATTCACAATAACAATAATCAATAAATACTGTAGATAATAATGTTTGATTTTATATTTGAAATAATAATAGTAACATTTGGTTTAGGTATTGGAAAAATAGTACTTCCAATTTTTACATTTGGAAAATGCGTTGCTCTTGATTCTCAAGTTGAAAATAGAAAAAGTAAAACAAACAAATCATCAAATAAAAAATGGTATGGAATTAAAATTTCAAATGTTTACTATTTAAATGCAGAACTAACTGGTACTATCGGAATTCTTACATTGCTAGGTATCATAATCTTAATAGCTTCATTATTATAATTTTATTTAAAAATTTGAAAGTATTCAAACTATGTGAAAACTTTCAAATTTAGTTTATAAAAAAACGGGAAAAACGTCGTCTAACAAAGCTTACCCGCTGCATCCGGAGCCCTCACTTGGGCTTCGCCACATTGCGCAAACGGACGTGCAGCGTCGTTTAACCAAGACGTTGTATGGCAAGCAAAAAAATAATCTGGTCTGTCATTAAGTTTAAATTTCCTCTTGACATATACGATACTATATCGTATATTTGCATCATGAAAGTAACAGCACTTATACCAGATGAACTAGTTAATGATGTAAAACATTTCGCAGGTGGAAAAAACCTTACCGAAAGTCTCATAACTGCACTTGAAGAATGGCTTTCTTTAAAAAAAGTTCATGCCTTAAACGATGAAATATCAAAGAAACCATTGAAGTTTTCAAAAGATTTCTCTGCTGCTAAAGTACGTGAAGTTAACAGGAAAAGATGATAATTCTTGATACTTCAGTCTGGATTGAATTCTTGAAAAATAATCCGGAATACTATTCTAAAGTTAAAGATTTGTTGGAAAATCGAAAAGTATTAGCTATCGAGTGCATTTTCGGAGAATTACTTCAAGGAGCAAAAAGCAGACGCGAAATAGAAATTATTTCACTTTACTGGGAAAATCTTCCAAAAGCGATTATCGAAAATGGATGGATTGAAGCTGGTAAATATTCTTCGATAAATAAACTCACTTCTATTGGTGTTGGAATAATAGATAGTTTTATAATTGTCACTGCAAGAAAATTAAATGCTTCGATTTGGTCACTTGATAAAAAACTAAATTCACTTTTAAATAAAGAAGAAAAGTACTTATAGTTTTATTGAAAATTAATTCTGCAATTTTTGCTGCGCCATATAACAAAGGCTAGAACGCTGCGCCGGAGTACCGGCTTGGGCTTCGCCACATTTGCGCAAAAGGCCTCGTAGCATCGTTTAGCCAAGACGTTGTCTGCAACTAATTTTTTTTGTTTGAAACCTGAGGAAAAATAAACTATGTTGAATAATATCTATTTACCAAATATGAATACTTTGATAATTGCATTTTTGATGTTAATATTGTTCGGAACAATGATAACTTTCTCAATTATAAAATATTGTTATAAACTTAATTACCAGAGTAATAAAAAAATCTACAAAGATGCATATTACTATTCATCATTTTGTGGAATAATAATTGCAAGAGTATCTATTGCAATATTTGGAATGATAACGGAATGGAAATTTGATATAATATTTTTATTACATATTTAATAACTGTTGTAATAGTTACATTCAATGTTATAAACTATAATAAAAAAAAATTGTTAGTTTGATAATGCTAAAACCAGCACACAACAACGCTTACCCGCGACGTTCGGAGTACCTCGTTTGTGCTTCGCCACATTGCGCAAAAGGCTGCGCAATGTGGCGAAGCCAGAAGTTTAAAACAATAGTATATCAGTGTATCATTTAAAACATAAACTCATTTTTCAATACTAAATAAAACTAAAATATCAAGGAGTAACTTTATGCGGAAAATATTTATTTGCAAATAATAATTATGAATCAAAAACGTTAGATAGAGATGAGAATAAAATTATTGAATTTAATAAATTCTATTTAGCACATTATTTTGTATTTGATATACTATTGGCTCTGAATATTTATGATCAAATCAGTCTTGAAGAAAAGAAAAACATTATTAATGATTTATATATACACTTAAAAAATAGTTATCAAAAAGAATTTACTTTTACCTCTATAAAGCCAATTAATTTTGTCATTTTCATTAAACCTTTCAAAATTCAAAACGATATGTCAATTCTAATGATTACCAATTATGATACTAAAACTAATAAAATTATTCCGTACAAATCTTCTATCGACACTGTTTACGCTAAACAGTATTTTGTATTTGAAAAAATGCTTATGCCCAGAAAAATGTTTTTTGATAGAGACAAATCAAAATCAGAAATTAAAAAATTTCTAAATGATAAAAATTACAACGCTGCTGCAGATTTTGTACTTTATGATGACAATCTTCAAAATGATTCAAACGTTATAGATTATGTAAATGAAGGTCTAAAAAATAACATTTCTTTGATAGATAAAGCATATTTAAACTTAACCTTAATGGAGTATTATCTATTAATAAAAAATTATGAAAAATATGATGAAATATATAAAATAATATCAAATGATATAAAAGAATTTAAAATAAAGAAAGAGCAAGTGCTGGTTATTCAAGAATTGCAGATAATGAATGATTTAAAATTTATATTACAATAAATAATAATTATTTCATTACAATAAACGTCGCCTAACAAATCACATAAGGTCTGTAGTAACTTATGGTGAATTATTGTTCGTGGCAAAAAATTTTTGATTTCTGTAAATTTATTCATTAAAAAATTTACAGAAAATCTGGCAGACATCGTCTGGCCAGGATATTCGGCGTAATACATGGCTGAAAACCGGAGACATCGGTATTATTTTTTAGAAAAATTGAGGGATGAATGCAGATGATTATAACTTTTTTAAATGACATTTTCAATTTAAAAAAAACAAAACAACCGTATTCTTTATCTCAAATACTCGGTATGTTTGCAATATTGCTGTTTTTATTCCCGGTAATCTTCAATACTTTTGGTTACTTTGCAATTCCGTTTGCATATATGATGGATTTTATTTTTGAACCTCAAAGTACTGACTCTAAATTTTATTGGACGCTTTCAGTCATGATTTTAAAAATATTATTTGGTTTAGTGTCTGGTATTTGGATTTGTAAATTGATCTGGCCTAAACGAAAATATTTATCTAATGATATAAAAACTGAAGTTGTTGATAATGATGTTATGGACGACAGTACATCAAATATTGATGAAGATAATTACACTGAAAAAGTAAGTGATATCATTGAAAAACCAATTGATGTACAAGAAATGTATAAAAAAGCCGGAAAGTTAGCCAGGAAGATAAAAAAAGGCATCTAAGAATTTTGTGCAGCAAAGACTAAGCTGCTGCGGCAATTGGTTACCGGGAGGCTCTGTACTGCATTTAACAGGGCGTCATAAAAAATCATAATGGAGATTAAAAATGCCCGTTAAGAAATTATCTTCAGTAAATGCAATTGCAGTATTTATGGGATTCACGGTCTATTTTTTTATTCTGCTATTTACATTATTGCCGTATCTGAAAAATAATTATTCAATTAATTCCGCATTATACTGGTTTATTACCGGTTATTTTTTGTTCATCCCTTTATTTGTTTATTCAATCGCCGCGGTCAGGCGGGAGGGGAGTACTGATGTTAAAAGTATTTTACAGGCATTAAATATAAAACCATTTTCGCAAAAAGATTTAATCTATTCTATAAGCGGATTGCTTCTTGTGTTTATATGTACAGGAGTAATTTTCGGCGTATCCTTTTTACTTAATAAATATTATGGCATAAGGTTATTATCCACCACTCCATGGTTTATTGTAATGCATCCTTTTCAGGGGAGTGACAGATTATTGCTGCTTGTCTGGTTCCCAATGTTCTTCTTTAATATTGCCGGGGAGGAGATGTTATGGAGAGGGTATATACAGACAAGATTGAACGGCAGATACGCATGGTTATTATGCTCGTTACTCTGGATGATATTTCATTTACCCTTTGGAATTGATTTAATGATTATTCTGATTCCGGTAATAATAATTATTCCTTATGTATATTCAAAAACTGATAATACATTAACAGGTATTTTTATTCATGGTTTTTATAACGGACCAATATTTGTAATGGCTGCTTTAGGTATAGTAAAATAGTTAATGGCTGGTTTTAATAATTGTGATGGAAATAAAAAGTTATATTCCTGAAAGTAAGCATGATACAGAGTTGATTGCAGAACTATCCAGGCATGAATACCCCTTTTACAGGTCTATTCTAAAGGAACTATTCGAATGGATTCAGGATATGAACTGGCCTGTGGCAAAACTTATAGTCCCGTTACTTGTAAAGGCAGGATCTGACGTTACTCCGGTTGTTCGTGATATTTTAAACTCGAAAGACTCAATGTGGATATATTGGACTCTTACAATTATTCTGAATGATTTTAATTATAGTGATGGGAAACTTATTACCAGTGATTTAAAAACTGAGTTATCTGAAAAGCTGAATAATCCCACTGCAGATGAATGTGCAGATACAGTTCCGGAGCTGATAGGGGAACTTTTTGCAAAATATGAAGTTATAGCCGATAACGAATGAAATAGTTTGACTACATTTTCCGGCTACACGCACACGGAGTTAAAGTCTGTTCCCTGAGCGGAGCCGAAGGGATATGAGTCTAATTCAACGGTGAAAAGCTATAGCTCCAAATGATACTAATTACTTTTAACCGGATCTCAATCCGCACATTTAAATATACTAATCCTCCTCCAGGCTTAAGCGCACGGGATTGTAAAACGGCTCGGACACTGAATCCGGCTGTGAAGCTCCGTATTTCAATAGATCCATCATGGACTGCATCTCAATACTCTGTGACGCCAGTTCCTCACATGTAGCCGCCATCTCTTCGGCTCCGGCTGCATTCTGCTGAACCACAGTATTGAGCTGCATTACGGCATTATTTATCTGATCTATTCCGTTCGCCTGTTCCACACTGGCTGCGTTTATCTCCGCAACAAGTTCTGTTGTTTTTTTAATCTCCGGTACAAGCTCCTTGAGCATTACCCCGGCCTGAATTGCAATCCCCACATACTCTTTTGACAGTGTGCCTATTTCAACTGCCGACTGCTGGCTTCTCTCTGCAAGTTTCTGCACTTCGCTTGCTACAACGGCGAATCCACGGCCGTGATCGCCCGCTCTTGCAGCTTCTATTGAAGCATTCAGCGAGAGCAGATTTGTCTGTCTTGCTATTTCGTTTATAACAGACACTTTTTCGGTTATCTCTTTCATCGCATCGGCAGTTTTTGAAACAGCCTTGCTGCAGGTCTCGGCATCTACTGCTATTTTCTCTGCCATCTTTTCTGTCTGGTCCGCATTGTCGGCATTCTGTCGTATAGTTGCTGTTATCTGTTCAATTGATGAGGATATCTCCTCCACATTGGAAGCCTGCTCTGTTGTACCCTGTGAAAGTGCATCTATAGAAGAAGAGATCTGCTGAACACCTGATGTGACAAAGCTTGATGAGGCATAGACCGAATCCACCACCCGCAAAATTGACCGGAGCAGAAAGTAACCACTGCGCTTATCTGTTCGTTAACTCTGTCTTTATAAACACCTGAGCCGATTATCCAGTCCCACTCTTTAAAAATTTTAACATAGGATATTTTTGGAACAGGGGTGGTGCTTCCGGGCCTTGGCCATAAGTAATCGACATATCCTTCATTATTTTTGCGGCAGACTTCCGCCATTGCCTGGAAAAGATTCTGATTTATACCCATGGCGACATTAAAAGAGGGGCTATCCATAATCTTCCCGTCAAGCTCCGGCTTAATAGGATGCATAATCATTTTCGGGTATGGCAGTGTCGAGTCGTTTATCCAGAAATACTCCACGCCTTCATATCTTAAAGATCTGATTATATCCATGGCATTTTTTTTCGCTTCTTCTTCGGAGATCTTCCCCTGAATGGAGTCGTTGTAGAACTGGTTTATAATACTGTAACCGGTTTCAACTGCAGCTTTTGCTGTATTGTTTCTGGTTTCATGAATTGTATTTGTAAGCCTTAATCCTGAGAATAGGCAGATTAGTCCGAAAACCAGAATAATAGTACCCGTGAGCATGTACAACTTTTTAGAGATATTAAGATTTACTTTCATATTGATAACCTCGATAAAGTCTGACTGAAATTTATTTTATCCGGCATAGCTTTTAATGCAGTGCCACTGATTTAAATTTATAAAAAATAATTTTATTATTTCAATTATATGAGAATACCTCATATTCATCTCTTAAACAAAAAAAAGTTAATAAATATTGAAAATATTTTAACGTGTGCTGCTGTTATTATTTTCCCGGTTGTGTGAACTGCTGCAGACTTATTGGTCGGTTGTTATAATTTTTTTTTACTTGGCCGGTAATGGCGGGTGTTTAGATATAGCTGGTGGAAGAATCAATTGTCATGAGCTATCAAATTATTAATGCAAGAACCAGCATGTTTTTCATTATCTATCCGTATGAATTTTTAAAAACTTCTTGTAAAATGCAGCGTGGCTGGTATGGATCACTATGCTATTGAAGATTTATTTTTTCAGTCGTAATGTTTGACAGTCGATTTTAAAACCAGACTCATTGAAAGATAATGGTTAAAAGTCCGGTAAATAAAAAATAGAGGAATTATCTGAAAAATGGATAGAATATTTGCATTCATTACTATGCTGCCCTGGATTCCCCTGTATATAATTCTTGAAACATTCAGTAATTCTCAAAATGCAGTTTATAAAATTTATAAAGTAGCATTTTTCCCAACGGGTATGTTTTTTTCTTTATACTTGGATTATTATTTTTCGTTGTTTGATAAAGCTGAAGAATTAGAAAAAAAGGGTGAATATATAACTATTAGATTTCTTCATAAAAAGAGATTCGTTGTTTCATTATTAGTCTCTGTCATTCTATTAGTCATTACAATTATTGTCAATTTTACGATCGGCTTTGATTTTTTTATAGATCTGCTCGATGAGGATGATTTTGTTTCTTTAGCTGTAATAATACTTTTTTTATTATTGATTTATGTACTGAAATATTTTGCAAATTTTATATATCGACGTATTTAGTAAATTATATTTAAGATTGTTTAGATTTGTTATCATGGGCATGGTAAGCGGGCTTTTCAGGAGAAGCTGGTTTACTAAACCTGAATTAATGGTGAAGAATAAAATGTTATAGACTCTGCATTTCTAAACTGAATTATTTTTAACAAAACTTATTCAGAGTGAAGTCTGTTGAGGATAGAAATTATATGAAACTTAAATTTACAGGGAAACTGATACTCGATTCTGTTGAGATAATTAACGGGATAAAGGTAATCCGTTTTGCATCCTTTCTTAAAGAGGATTACATCGAGCGGCTTGTGAAAATTTCTATAAAAAACGGCAGCGCTGTAACGATATACTTTTCTTCAAACAGTTTTGGAACCGCAACTTGGATGAAGGGTAAAGGTTTTGTCGAGTCGCACCGCTGGGAGGTTGAAGACGATCTTAAGGATATATCCTATCTGGCAAAACACTATCCGGCGCTGCTGGAAAATGGAATGGTTTCTGAAGATTATGCTTTTGATAAAATTGTATCCGATGTTTTAATGAATATGATAGATCCCGGTCTTTCATCTGACATATATAAAGTTTTAAAATCATCTGAAGAGGAGATAGTTCTAAACTGGGATGAAATTATAAGCCGTAATAAGAAGTTGAGCAATGATTTTATCGATGATCTGATTTCAAAATATGAAGGTGAAAAGATCCATGAGGATATATCAAAAAGAGAACCGGATAAACCGGCAGTTAAAAAAATAAAAAAAAATAAAGTTAAAAAAGAAAAAATTATAACTAAAACCGGCAGGTATATAAATTCAGTATTCAGATACCTGATGTCAAAGTATAACAGAATTAAACTAATTCTTATCAATCATAAAGCTCATTATATTAATAAAAATATAAAGGCCGGAAGAGAGAATTCCGGTGATGATAAGGATATTCAGAACTACATAGATCGTGCTAAAAAGCTCTCAAAAAAAATCAGGAAATTTTAAAAAATTAAAAACGGAATTTTTTTAAGCCGGGAATATAAGTCTGGTGGTAGAGGGGGGCTGTAATTATGGATATTTTATTCTAAAATCATATCACAATAGAGTTTTTTGATGGTAATATTTAAACAAACCTTTTATAGTGTTCAATTAATACTGATGTTTTAAAATTTGACATATTAATAACGGCGGTTTAAATATGGATCTTGATTATAAAAAGAATCAGAATACAATTGTAATATATCTTCATGGGCGGCTGGAATCATTTCATGTAGATGAAATTGAAGAGGAGATTGAGAGATTAATCAACGCAGAGGCCTTCAGTCATATATTATTAAATCTTCAGGATATAGATTATGTATGCAGTTCCGGCATCGGCTTATTTATTACCGTTATGAATACTCTTAAGCAGAGGGGGAATAAGTTCGGAATATGTAATTTAAATAGTCCGGTTAAACGGATTATGGAACTGGTTGAGATCAGTACACTTCTTCACATCTTCAAGGATGAAACTGAAGCTTTGGAGTTTTTAAACACCGGCATTTTAAAAAATTAAAATAAGGGAGAGTGTAAAAAAGATTGTGTAAACAGCCATATCTAAAATAAAGGATTGAGGAAAAGATATGGCAAAGAAAGAAGAAGAGATTGAAAAGATAATCTCC
>PGXT01000180.1 GCA_002839285.1 Spirochaetae bacterium HGW-Spirochaetae-5
GTTACGAACAAACTCACGGGAGTTACCCCGAAAGAGATGACAAAAGATGACATCCGGACTCTTGTCGAAGCATTCGGAGACGCAGCGCTTCGGGCGAAAAGAAGCGGATTTGACGGAGTTGAGATACACGGCGCTCACGGCTACATGCTTAACTCTTTCCTCTCCCCGTACTTCAACAAACGTAACGATGAATATGGCGGAACTTCTGAAAATAGAGCACGAATAATACATGAAGTATACGACAACGCACGGTCAAAAACCGGAAAGGATTTTCCCATACTGATAAAGCTGAACTGCTCGGACTTTAACGGGGAGAACGGTTTTACCTTTGAAGAGTGTAAATCCCTCAGCCAAAGCCTTGCAGAGAAAGGAATAGATGCTATTGAAATAAGCGGCGGTCCGGTATTCCGGGGTCCCAAGCCCGAAAAAGATCCTTCAAACTTCCCTGCTGAATCTATCGGGAAGGAGTCATACTTTGCCGCATACGCGAAAGAGATAGCGGAGATCATTAATGTTCCGGTAATCCTAGTCGGAGGGAACCGCTCTGTTGAAGGTATGGAGTCAATACTGAACAGCACAGGGATTGAGTATTTCTCAATATCACGGCCGCTTCTTAGTGAGCCGGACCTGATTAACAGGTGGGAAAAAGATAACAGCGTAAAACCGAGATGTACATCATGCGGGAAATGTTTTCACGATGACGGGAACATGTGCATCCTTGATAAAGAGAGTGACAAATAAAGAAATGCTTAACCGGGTTCATCATATCTCAATAATATGCTCGGACTATAACAGGTCCAGAGCATTTTATGTTGAAATTCTCGGGCTTGAAATTATCCGGGAGACTTATCGTGATGAGAGAAAATCGTATAAACTGGATCTGTCGTTAAACGGCGAGTATATAATTGAACTCTTCTCATTCCCAGATCCGCCAGAGAGAGTTTCAAATCCCGAAGCATCAGGTTTGAGACACCTTGCATTTGAAGTTGACAACCTGGACCATGCGATTGAAATTTTGAAGAGAAAAGATGTCACTGCAGAACCGGTACGGCTTGATGAAAACACCGGTAAAAGATTCACATTTTTCCCCGATCCGGATAATCTCCCCATTGAGCTTTATGAAAAATAAAGCATTTAACGAATGAAATAATACATACTGTGTCATTTCGAAGAAGCGATAGCGACTGAAAAATCTAAGATTTCTCACATTCGTTCAAAATGACAATACCTAATTAATTCGTTAACTGCTATAGTTACAGAAACCCGCTGCAGATTGTATAACTCTCCGTGTTCTTTAATGCTTCAGGTACATCAGAACCGCTCAGAATGAGATACTGAAGCACTTCGTCCATAAGATACTCCGGTATTGTCTTCAGCTTAACGAGCCTCTCTACGTCTTTCAGAAGCCCTGTGAGTGTGGAGTAGTATCTTCCCTCTTCAAAAACAAAATCTCCGGCACTGTTGTACAACTCCATATCGCGTGAAAGTATAATGTTAACACCACCGCACTTAACATAAACATGAATTGAATTTCCGTAACCGTCTGCATCGACAATTTCCATGATCTGAACTTTTGATTCATCAACGCCGGTGTTTTTAATCATAAACTCCCTTTCACGATGAGCCATATCCATATTCATCTTAGCCATGAATATCCGCACACCTTCGATTGCACAATCAGTGAATGAAAAAATGTTACCGCACTTCTTCGGCTCTGCCGGATAGATTCTGGATTCGGCAAGACCTCCCCCTGAACCATAAAATCCGAATCGTTTGAGATTAAGACTGGCATAGTGACCGGTCATCTCCAGATATGAAAAAAATGTCTCTTTAAGAAAAGTGGTAGGATATGAGAGATGACTATGGGTAACACCTGAATAATTTATTACAGAGCGGAAATCATTATAAAACAGAGCCGGAAGGAGAAAAAGTTCAACCTCGGAGATCGAAGAATATTTATCAGTGATAAAATCCAGAGTCCCCGAGGAGAGACCTTCCGGATTAAAAAAAATGTCATCACCTGAATCTCCAAGCATACCGGCACCGGTATCGGATACCACTCTCTTCAGATCATTAAGCAATGGGACCAGATCATAATTTTTTTCGATGAATTCAAAACCGTTTTTAATAAGAACCGGTTCTCTCTTCAGAAGGGATAGCGAGAGTGCCTGGCGACGGGCACCTTTCCCCATGAATGGGAGAAAGGGGAATTGAAAATCCTACATGTATTTCTTCAGAACTTCGGGAATTTCAAACTCTCCGTTTTCTGTCTGGTAATTTTCTATTATTGCCGCCATGGTTCTCCCTGCGGCAAGGCCTGATCCGTTTAGTGTGTGGAGATATGAGGGTTTTTCGCCCTTCTTTTTGTAACGGATCATTGCACGCCTGGCCTGGTACTCCTGGAAGTTTGAGCATGAAGATATCTCCATGTATCTGTTAAGTCCCGGCATCCAGACTTCGATGTCGTATGTTTTTGTCGATGCAGCCGATGTGTCTCCTCCGCAGAGAAGAACTGTTCTGTAATGGAGATTTAATCTTTTTAAAACTTCCTCTGCATTCAGTGTGAGTTTTTCCAGTTCATCGAATGACGTTTCAGGTTCAACAAATTTCACAAGCTCCACTTTCTGGAACTGGTGAACACGCACCAGTCCGCGGGTATCTCGTCCGGCAGCACCGGCCTCTCTTCTGAAACAGGAGGACTGCATGGTGAGACTAATCGGGAGATTCTCCGCTTCGAGTATTTCATCTCTATAAATATTGGTAAGAGTCACCTCTGCTGTGGGTATAAGCGAAAGCCCGTCTCTCTCCATTTTGTAATATTCATCTTTAAACTTCGGATACTGCCCTGTACCTATCATGCTCTCATCGTTGACAATGAACGGGCCGAAGGTCTCTTCGTATCCGTGCTCTTTTGTGTGCAGGTCGAGCATAAAATTTATGATTGCTCTCTCCAGTCTTGCGGCAAGTCCGTGGTAGACATAGAATCTTGCACCGGCGAGTTTAACTCCACGCTCGAAATCGAGAATCCCCATTTTTGTTCCGATCTCAAAATGCGGCTGTGGTTCGAATTTGAATTCAGGTTTCTTACCCCACTCTCTTACAATAACATTATCTTTTTCGTCTTTTCCTTCAGGCACCGACTTGTCGAGCATGTTAGGAATAGAGAGGTGAAGATCTTTAAACTTTTCGTTAAGATCTGCAAGTTTGTCTTCAAATGTTTTCATCTCATCGGAGATGGTCTGCACCTCTTTCATCTCTGCATCGGCATCTTTCCCCTGGGATTTCAGCTGGCCGATAGATTTGGAGAGACTGTTTCTCTTCTCCCTAAGCGCATCTGATTTCAGTGAGAGTTCACGTCTCTCTTCATCAATACTTTTAAGCAGATCAACATCCACAGCCCCCTGCATATTTCTTTTAATAAGAAGAGTTCTTATTGAATCTATATCATCTCTGATTATTTTTGGATCTATCATATTATTACCTCAAGTGAATTATCTTTATTAACAGTAGTCAGGCGATATCAGAAACAGATAAGTCTGAATTTATACTCTTAATCCGGTTTCAGGGACACAGCACCCGACGCTGTGCCTAAAATGGGGGATTACGGAACTATGCGAAACATAAGAATCCCTGAGAATAAATTATTGCCCCTCAATGCTGGATTAATTTCAGTAATTGTTTATTTTTTGTCAAGATGTAAAACCTTGAAGATAATTAAGAATACCTGAATTCATATTTAAGTTGACCATTTAATGTACATATTATAATAGTTCGAATTTAATATATGTTCATTAAATATTCATAGTGTCTTAAAAATTTCAGAATTTTTCCCGGATAGATCACACGAACGTGTGATATTCAAATTAAACACTGTATGGTAATATAGTCCTGAGGGGAAATCTGATAAATGAAAGTTTACAATCCCGGAATATAAATAAAACAGCATATCACACTCCCGGAGCTGAAATGAAAAACATAGAACTCACAAAAACAATTCTTCTTGTGGAAGATGAGGCAATAATTTCGATCATTACAACAAAAGCTGTTAAAAAAGCCGGCTATAACGTAATAACCGCAAACTCAGGGGAAAAGGCTGTTGAGATTGTGTCCGGAGGTGAAAGTATCGATCTTATTCTAATGGACATCGACCTTGGAGCGGGAATAGACGGTACCGAAGCTGCAAGACAGATCCTTTCAGTCAATAATATCCCCATTGTTTTTCATACATCACACTCTGAACGCGACATGGTTGAAAGAGTTAAGGGCATTACCAGATACGGCTACGTTATAAAAAGCTCGGGAGATTTTGTCCTTGAGTCATCCATCGAAATGGCCTTTGAACTCTTCGAGGCGCATAAAAATCTTGAAAAAACAGTTCAATCCCTCATGCAGAGTGATGACGAACTGCATATGAAAAATCAGGAGCTGGCAAAACTCAATGAAGAGCTGAATACCACCGTTGAGGAACTGGAAGCCTCAAACGAAGAGATGGCCCAGATCAACGAAGAACTGATTCAGGCAAACAAGATGCTTGAAGAGAAAGAGGAGGAGTATAACATCCTTTTCGAAAGCTCGTCATCTGCTGTTTTTATTATCGACAAGGGCCGGCTTAAGATTATGAACTCAATGGTAAATAAAATTCTTGGGCACCCTCCTGAAGTTCTCAGTGCTGAAAATTTCACTGCTTTTATACACCCGGAAGACCGGGATGAGGCACTGAGCTACTACCGCAAAAGATTAAACGGAGAAAAATTTGAAACAGACCATAAATTCCGGATTATAACTTCTGACGGAACAACCAGATGGATAAGCAACAAATCTGTTCTTATCTCTATGAACGGTAAAGTTACAACACTAAACTATGCCAATGATATTACTGATTCGGTCAAGGCAGAAAATACACGCTCTGAAAGCGAACAGAGATACAGAGCTATATTTGACCACTCACCTCACGGGCTTCTCCATTTTGACGTTAACGGAATAATAAAAAAATGCAACAACGTCTTTGCGGGTATTGTTGGATCATCAAAAGAAAAGCTCATAGGCCTGAACATGCTTGATCTCCCCGATGGGAAGCTCACATCGGCAATACAGAGCGCTCTCTTCGGAGATATCAGCGATTATGAGGATACATATCACTCTGTTACAGCGGAAAAATCGACTCCGGTTAAACTGACTATCGCACCGATAAAAAACAAAGAGAACGGAATACTCGGCGGGATTATAATTGCTGAAGATAAATCAGAAAAAACTCATAATAGGCCTGAACTATAATTCAGAGAACCGGCACTGGCTGCAGATTATTTGGGGGGGACAGAGCATCCCGGGCTCGGTTCCCGGGGTTTCCGGGGACAGAGCATAATTTCATAAAATAATTCATAAAAAAGGTGTCAGAGCCATAATTTCAATGCAGCCGGGTCAGAGCAATGAAATATGTAAGCATCTTGACAAATGTTCAGGTTAATTATTTACTTGATCGACTTTCAGTGAAAAAGAACTGACTAACCGCTGAAAATCTATTGTACCGCTGCCGGGAAAAAATGAATTATGGCAGATTATAACCGGCTGCTGATTATCACTTCAAAACATTCCGGAGGTTTTATGAAGCCTGCATTTTTCAACATACCAGAGGCAAAAAGAGAGCTTATAATTAATGCCTGCATCGACGAATTCGCCTCGCACGGATATGAAAAAAGCTCAACTGACAGAATAATTAAAACCGCAGGTATATCCAAAGGGGGCCTGTACGAGTATATTGCCGCAAAAGAGGAGCTCTTTGTTTACGTGACAACACATACAGTAAATTATACGGATTTATACAAAGCGGATTAAAAAATGAAGTCGATAAACTCCCGGACGATATTCTCGACAGATTTAAACTTGTTTCATCCATCGCAATAGATTTTTACATTAAAAATCCCGATTACGTACGATTTATTTCAAGCACTCACAGAATCAACGACCAGGCTCTTGAAGATAAGACAAAAAAAATATTCATGAAACAGTTTTTGAAAGTTTTCGGCACCATCCGCGGAGACAATCTGCTCTATGACAGGGAGAGATTAATAGACCTGCTGATATCACTTTTGGCAAAGACAAGAGACGACTTCCTGCATGCGTTAAAGAAAAATAAAAATGTTAAAAAACTGAAAACAATATACAACGACAACTGGGACTTTTATCTGTCGGTTCTTAAGACGGGGATATACAAGTAGTAGATAGATATCATCCTCACAAAAAAAGTACATCTAACCACTCGGCCCCCGCACCCCCGGAGGGGGCAATGCTATCTTTGCCCCCTCCGGGGGTGCGGGGGCCGAGTGGTAAATAAAACAATATTTTACAATCATAACTGCAGGTATATAATAAAGCCTGTCGGAGAGAGTCTACTACTCCCACGCCCTACAATTATCACAATTCCCGCACTCTGTCATTCCAAGTCCGAAATATTTATATATCAGTTCTCTGCGGCATTCGCTGCTCTTTGCGTAGTTCATCATGTCAATTAGTCTCTGCCGGTCACGTTCCATCTTTGATCTGACGAATGATTCCTCAAGGAGTTCATCGGGGACTTCTCCTATGAGTTTCAGATTCTTCGCTTCGATTGTCCCCTCGGTGACGCCG
>PGXT01000015.1 GCA_002839285.1 Spirochaetae bacterium HGW-Spirochaetae-5
AGATATAGCCGATGTTTTTTTAACACATAACAGAGAGATATACAAGAGAGCGGACGATTCTATTTCATTTATATCTACAGGAAAAGAGATAAGCATAAGGATGGGGAGAGGTAAAATGCCCTTTCCTGTAAAACTCTCCGAAGTAAGCCGAAATAAAATTCTCGCGGTAGGAGCTGAGCTGAAGAGTAATATATCAGTTGTATCAGATGATAATCTTGTAACAAGCAACCATATTGGAGATCTGGGCACACCGGAGACTTTTTCGCACTTTCTGGAGACTGTTCATGAGATGTCCGATTTTTATAATATAATTCCCGATGTGGTGATTGCAGATCTTCACCCCGATTACGAGTCAACATCCTTCGCCCGGGAATTTTCAGAGAAACAGAATATCAGACTTATGCAGGTTCAGCATCATTATGCCCATTTTCTTTCATGTTATTCTGAAAATGGTTTAAGCGGTAAAGCTCTGGGGATAATTTTTGACGGTACGGGTTATGGAACTGACGGTACTATCTGGGGTGGAGAGATTTTTACAGGAGATCTGCATTCATTCAACAGGGTCGGCAGACTCGCTCCTTTTCCCCTACCCGGCGGAGAGAGAGCAATTCGTGAACCATGGCGTATTCTTTCGGGACTTCTCTTCGGGACTTCTCGATGAAGAAGATTTTTTTAACTGCTGTTCATGGATAGAAAAAAGTAATCTTGATAATATACTGCAGATTTCGGCGAACAGAAATTTTTCTCCTTTAACATCAAGTGCCGGCAGACTCTTTGATGCGGCCGGTTCGCTTCTGGGTTTTAATAAAAATGTTTCATACGAAGCGGAGGCTGCAATCTATGTGGAGATGCTTGCGCTGGAAAGCTGCAGTGACGAATATATCTCTGTACAGATAAAAAAAGAAAATGGATTAGCTGAACTCAATTCATCTGAACTTATTAAAGAGTTATACCGTCTAAAAAAATCCGGAGAAAGCATATACGATCATGCCCGGATCTTTCACAATTCGCTGATTGAAGGTGCGGTAAAAATAGCATCAGATATTTGTTTTACTTCCGGAATTGAACAGGTTGTGCTCAGCGGCGGGGTTTTTCAGAACAGGATTATGCTCGAATTGACCGAAAAAAAGCTTGCGTCTAAGGGGTTGAAAGTTTTTATTAACAGAAATATTCCTGCCAATGATGCGGGTATTTCAGCCGGACAGGCAATTTACGGAGTTTACAATGCATGAATTGAGTCTTGCAATGAGCGTGCGGGAGATTGTTGAAGATGCCGCTAAACAGAACGGTGCAAAAAAGGTTAATGAAGTAAATATTATCGTCGGGGAGTTCAGTTCTGTATCATCCGATGCTCTTGAGTTTGCAATGGATGTTGCAAAAAAGGGTTCTGTATTTGAAGAGGCTAAAATTAATATAAAAACTACAAAGACGATTCTTTTATGCAGTCAGTGCAATCAGGAGACAGCTATGAAAGATTATATTTTTAAATGCGGTGCCTGCGAATCCGCATCAGTAAAAATTGTATCGGGCGACAGAATGTACGTCGACTCAATTGATATAGAAAACTAGGAGAATTGTAATGCATTACGTTGAACTTGAAAAAGATCTGCTTCATCAGAATGATAAACTTGCGGAAAACATAAAGAGCAATATGGATGATCATCAGATATATGTTCTTAATATAATGAGTGCTCCGGGTGCCGGGAAAACGAGTCTCCTTGAGGCGGTGCTCCCTGAACTTGCAAAGAAATACAGAATAGCGGTAATTGAGGGTGATATTCAGGGCTCGGCAGATGCGGACAGACTCTCTAAACTGAATATAAATGTGCACCAGATAAACACTCACAGCCTGTGTCATCTCGAAGCTGCAATGATTGAACGGGCGCTTGTAAATTTTGATCTTCATAAAATCGATTGCCTGATAATCGAAAATGTCGGAAATCTTGTCTGTCCTGCAGATTTTTTTCTTGGAGAGGATGAGGTGATAATGGTAGCATCGGTATCTGAAGGGCACGACAAACCGCATAAATATCCTGTGATGTTCAGCAAGGCTGATCTTATTGTTCTTAATAAAGTGGATATTATCGATTCTACTAATTTTAATACCGATATCTTTTACAAGCAGGTTCGTGAACTCAACAGAGATGCAGGTATAATGGAAGTATCGGCGACTAAGGGTACAAATGTTTCAAAACTGATTAATCATATTGAACATGGTATACAGCATAAAAAAGGGCACCATCATCACGATCACGGGGATCATCATCACCATTGATGGGCGTACGGGTACGTCGTGGTATGAAGTCGGGGCGCAGGGGTGTATAGGGACCATATGGGTGTATAGGGTACGCAGGGGTGAATAATTATTCACCCTTACATACCCGTACATCACCCACACGGCTCGCACCCATATATACACCCATACGGCCCGCACCCGTACACATGCACCCCATACCCGTACACACCGATGTTATGGCAATTCGTGGAACAGAATCTTAGTCCTGTTTCCGTCAGAGTCGGTCTCTTCGTCAAAAAAAATCCATCCTCTCTCTTTGTAGTACTTTTCCAGATGTGTTATATATCTTATGTCAATGAAAAGGAAAAGATGTTTAAATCCTTTTCGGGAGCAGTGGTTCAGAACGGTATTGATAAGCTCGTTGCCGATCCCCCTTTTTCTATATTCCGGCGAAACGTAAAGAGCTGACAGCCATGGAGAGAGTTCCTGCCTTCTCAGCATGTCAGTCTCCTTGATCGATATCATCCCGACGGGGAGTTCACCCCAGAATGCAACAAATGAGCATGGAAGACTCTCCGGTTCGGCGCGTCTTTTATATTCATGAAGAACGTATTTAAATGGGACATTTCTGGTCAGATACCAGTTGTTGTATGACCAGTATGCCAGAATTGGGTATAATGATTTTCTCTCGAAGAGCGGATATATTTTCAGCATTGATTTTTTTGTTTCATTATTTTTCAGTTTAATTCAGATTGAATTTTTAGTTCGGTCCAAAAACTTCGTTTTCGGGACCGCAGGGAGCCCCGCGGGGCTTTGAAAGGGGCTACTGCCCCTTAGACCCTGTAAAGATTATAATATTTTATTAATGTTGTCAAACAGATTATTAAGGCTTATAAATACAGAATTATGGCGGCAGTTTATTTTCGGGGGCGCAGCGCTGCGCGTTGCGCCTGGGATGGGGGATTACGGGGGCGTAGCCCCCGTAATCCCCCATCCCAGAGTATGCGAAGCATACGCACATTCGAAAATAATTCACTACCAGGCGCCGGAATTAAACCGTGGAGTGTTTTATGAAGTTAAAGAGTATTATTTATCAGCTGATACTTGCATTCATCCTGCTTTTTACGGAAGGTCTGTCTGCTTCTGCTATTAATCTGAATGAGAATAATTCGAACATATTAGCGTCTCAAATTTCATCAGAATTAATAAAGAATCCCGTTGGAGATAATACACCATTTTATTTGCGTACACTTATGGAACTTGCTCCGGTAATGGGGAGAGATAAAATTTCAAAAGTTTTCAAAGATGCTGCAGCAAAAATTGATCAGGAATCGGTGAAGGGGAAATTATACAGTCAGATTCTGCAGTATTCATTAAATGAGCTTAATGTGTCACAAATGCGGAGCGAAAAGAACTTCACGATTCTGAAAAAATGGAATTTATCCGGACCCTGGAAAAGATACGGCCGGGGAGATATTGATTATAGATTTACACCTGAAACAGTTTATAAAATGGAAGAGATTGAAAAAGGGTTTAATCAATCCGTTGACAGAATGGGAAAAATTTTCCCATTCAGAACTGATCATTCCGGTGATGAAACTTATTATGCAGCATGTTCTTTTTCAGACAGCGGGACGGGAGTTGTATTATGGATCGATTCCGATGCCGAATACAAACTTCTGGTAAACGGGAAAGAGCTGGATTCGACCGTAGGGAAATCCGGGCATGTGATTAAAGCTTACTCTCTCCGCGGAGCCGGGGGGTATACAGTTCAGATAAAGATGCAGAGCGGGGAGCCGGGTAGTTATCCCTACATAAGGGGGATGGTGACCGATGATAAGCACAATCTGCTAAGATTAACCTACAGCAGCATAATCTATAATTATAATTTTATAACGGAAAAGCTTTACAGCTCAGATGAACCGGCGGGGTATTTTTCTGGTGAGGCTCCGGTTATGACAGAAAATCTCAGAAAGCTTATTCATTCGGGCGATTATGCCGGAGGGTACATGCTTGGATCTGCATTAATAGAAAAGTATCCCTTATACTTCCCTGTATACAAAGAGTTTATACCTCTTCTTGATAAGATGGATAGAGATGAGGAGTTTCAGCATGTTATCGGGAAATTTATTAAAAATTTTCCTCATGCAGACATACATTCCGGTTGGCTTGCAGATTTTTATATGACAAGAGATAAGGGGAAATTTAAAAGAATTATAACTACAGCGCCTGTAAGCAGCCTGTCAAGGAACGCCATTGAGTCGTATATATATCTGTTATGCGGAGACAGTTTGTTTAATGAGGCTCTTGAGCTTTGTCATTCCATGGGCTCTGATCCATTTTTCAGCCGTTTAGTTCCGGAAATAATAAGAGCATCGGGAAATGATTCCGGGTGGAGAAAATCACTGATAGACAGGGCTGCACTTAACGATGATGCTGCTCTTTATTACTCCCTTGGTCTTGCAGAGATGAAGAGAGGCCTTGATCCTGTGATGTACTGGGAGAAAAGTTACTCACTGGATGGCAATCCCGGATTAATGAGAGATCTTTCTGATATTTTCGAGAACAGCATTATAGCTTCTAACGATATTTATAACGGAGTTTATACCGATCATCATCCTGAATTCGGCTGGAATGGAAAAAAACGAAAGATTTCTATTCACGTTTTTGAATCGGGGAGAGTACTCCTTGAAGGTGAAGATACAGTCCCGCCGGGGAGAAAATTACATGGTGAAAAGATTTCAGAAGGGGGAATCGAATTTTCATCGGGTGAGATCAGGACAGATCTGCCCTATGTGGATGGTCTTAAAATTTTGTATGTTCTTACCGCAAAGGATGGTCTTCCGGTTCCGATTAATTTTGAATCGGGGCCTGTGAGCAATAACAGAGTGACATTGAAGTATAATTGCAGCGGAGAGGAGGAGTTTTCTGTTATCAAATATTCTGCCGAACTCCCGAAGGATCAGTCGGACCCGTTTAAAATGTTAAAAAATCTTGTTCTGAAATCTGCCGGTGAAAACATCTCCTGGCTTGAATATGAGGTAGTTCTTCATGGAGGTTTGGTCCCGGTTGTCAGCTATAACGGGAAACCATTATCTGAAAGTAAAAGAGAGGACGGGAGAGTCAGATATTCAGTGAAAGAGCGGTTTTCAAAAAATGGTGAAAAATCCGCAGTTACAGGAATTTCCAGATTTTCATCCGATGCAGTTTTTGCTGAATGGTACAGGGGTCTGTTAAATTATTCAGAAAGACCTTTTCCCGGGAGCAGTATAAAATTTTCTGATAAAGACAGTTTCGAAGATATTATAGGCAAAGTACACCTTTATATACTTTCAACCGTATCAAAAACCGGAAGTATAAATTTTAATCCCGGTGAAATTGATTATAGAGCAGATAATATCAAGGGCACAGTTGAAGAGAGAACTCATCTGGCAAAGGCAATACTTCAAAGCAGAGGTATAAAATCGTATATTGCATTCAGAAAGAATAGTGCCGGATTAATAGATAAAATACTGCTCTATGTTCCGGAAAACATGGGCCGTGATTACTGGCTGAATTTTTATGGTGATGGTATTTCAGATAAAATGGAAACCGGTTCGGTTGCGATTGTTATAACCGGAGAGGGCTATAACACAATCCCGGTTAATCCTGAAACCTGTATCAGGTGAGATGCCTGATACATTTATTGTTACTTAGCGGCTAATTTCGCTTTAAGAGCTGCTTTTTGTCTCTTTATTCTCTTTTTTGCTCTCTTTCTTTTTATAACTGGCTTATACTGTTTTCCCACGTGAATCCTCCGGATATTAGTTACTTTTTGCATAAGAAATAAATACACAGACTTTGTCAATAATAATAGTTATATGAATTTAATTACTTCAGTAAGTACACTTAAACTGGTGGTAAAAATGCTCTCCGCCGCGCCAAAGGCGCGGAGGATATATAATAACGGCTGAATTAATTACTTTGTTTCGTCCCTTATCCATTTAATAAAATCCTGATTTCCGTCAATGATAGGGATTGCTACAATGCATGGGCAATCATAGCTGTGTAGAGTCTTTACATTCTCTATAAGTTCATTGACAAGGGCTTTTTTCGTTTTAGCAATCATTATTACCTCTTCACCAGTTTCGATTTTACCCTCCCAGTGATAGATCGATTTCATGTTATTAATTATATTTACGCAAGCCGCAAGTTTTCGTGATACAAGGTTTCGCCCGATTATTTCAGCCTCTTCCATTGAGTTTGTTGTTATGTAAACCATGCATTCTGTCATTTTTTACCTCTTTTAAGTTTATAGAGCTAACTAATCTATGCCGATATAGGATATAAGGATTAATAGTTAATATAACTGTTGATAATTGTCATTTCAAAAAAAAAATAATGCGGTTAATTGTAACGCATTGTAAAAACGTATATACTATTCCCCGGAGTAGTTGTAGCAATTTATTTTTTGGGGCACAGTGTGTAGCATAGGCGCTATCGGATAATTCGCTGCTCATACTGTTTGTATTTGCTCATAAATAGGTGGTAAAATTGAGCTTCACCGCGCCGCCGGCGCGATAAAGAGAAAATACTGACGGTTTATGATCAGTTACTTCAGATCCGTTCTGGAAATTTAATTTTGATTTGATTTAATGTGAATGAATTGAAATGCTTGGTAAAGGGTGATTTATTTGTTTAAAATACTCTGACCCGGCGATTATGGAGGCAATTATGAAGCTTAACAATGAAGCGAAAGTCGGCTTTATCATAACATTAAGTTTTACAATTTTTATACTTCTTGTTGCACTCCTGGCCAAGATTAATGTGTCAAGATCGGGTTATGAACTGGGGATATATTTCGGTTTTTTAAATGACCTTAACGTTGGAGCTCCTGTTAACATTGCAGGGGGTATTAAAATAGGTCAGGTGACGGCAATAAGGCAGACGGGTGAAAAAACAGAGGTTGTGGTCTGGATAGATAATAAGTACCGTCTTATTAAAGATACGAAGTTTGCTATTTTTACAAAAGGAATAATCGGGAGCAAATATATAAATGTCTTTGTACCGCCATCTGTTAACATTGAAGATTTTTTAAATGATGGAGACCGTGTTCACGGAATTGATCCTCCAAGCTTTGACCAGATGATGCTGATTTTTCAGGGATTTATGCAGGACCAGAGCGGCGGTGAGCTTCTGGCCGAAATTTTTAAGAACTCAAAACAGTTTATCGAGAACCTTAATACAATCTCAAGAGAAAACAAGGGGGATATAAGACAGACCGTTCTTGTTACAAAATCCAGCGTATTTCTTTTCTCTCAGCAGATGAGACTGTTTATGGATGAGCTCAATAAATTTACCGGCAATATGTCAAACCTTTCTGAAAAGAATAAACAGGATGTAACTATTATTATAAAGAATATGTCGGAGATCTCAAGCAACCTTAATACAATTATCGGACGGCTTGAGCAGGGGAGAGGGAGCCTTGGAAAACTGATGAATGACGAAGAGATATATTACAATATAAAAGATGCATCAAAATCGGCAAAAGATCTCTTTGATAATCTCAAAGAGGATCCTTCAAAACTTTTTTTCAAGCAGAAACAGTAATATGGCAAAGAGAACGGATTATTATTTCTGTACTGCCTGCGGTGCAGATTACTCAAAGTGGAACGGAAGATGCAGCGCATGCGGCGAGTGGAATACCATAGCTGAAAAAACTGAATCCTCAACGGGGGGGCGCAGACATCGTGATGCCCCAACAGCGGTACTTCTCAGCTCTGTTGACAGAGAAAAAACAGTACGGGGTAAATCCGGTATAACCGAATTTGATCTGGTCTGCGGCGGCGGGATTGTCCCCGGTTCTGTAATACTTCTCGGAGGCGAGCCGGGAATAGGGAAATCCACTCTTGCTCTCCAGATATCTGAAAAGCTTAATGCATTGTACATATCGGGCGAGGAATCCCCCGTTCAGATCAGGCAGAGAGGTGAACGTCTTTCAATAGACATGGGGAGGATTCATATCTCTGTCAATAACGAAGTGGATGATATAATTGAACTTGCCGGGAGTATTAAATGCGGCTGTCTTATTGTGGACTCAATACAGACAATCTATTCCGCGGAGATCCCCGGTATAATCGGTTCAGTGAGTCAGGTACGGGAGTCGGCATCAAGACTTGTTGATTTTGCAAAGAAGCAGGGTATCCCTGTAATACTGATTGGACACATAACAAAAGACGGGAATATTGCGGGACCTAAACTTCTTGAACATATAGTTGATACAGTTCTCTATTTTGAAGGTGATTTTTCAAAAGACTACCGTGTACTCCGTGCTTTTAAAAACAGATACGGCTCGGTTAATGAGCTTGGACTCTTCAGAATGACCGAGTCCGGTCTTGAAGAGGTGAAGGATAAAAATAAAATATTTTTAAATCCCTTTCTCTCCGCCGCACCTGGTAATGCTGTTTCAGCGGCGGTTGAGGGGAGCAGAACAATACTCTTTGAAGTTCAGGCGCTTGTTACTTTTTCAAGCTTTTCAAATCCCAGAAGACTATCCGATGGTTTTGATCTGAACAGGTTAATAATAATCTGTGCTGTCTTAGAGAAGCATGCCGGGCTTAAGCTGAGCAATTTTGATGTCTTTATAAATGTTTCGGGCGGATTCAATATCAGTGAAACAGCGGGGGATCTTGCTGTTGCTGCAGCGATTGCATCGAGCCTTAAAGAGAAGAGAGTTGAAGATGGAGTCGGTCTTATCGGTGAAGTTTCACTCTCCGGCGATATAAGGCCTGTATCAGGTATTGACAAAAGGGTGCAGGAGTTCCGCTATTCAGGCTTTAAAAAACTCTTTGTTTCTCCGGCAGATCTCGGGAAGAGTAAAAAAGCCGGTTTTGAAGGGGAGATTGTTGCTGCGGCATCCATAAGTGAGCTGATGAATTCTCTGTTTTAGCATAAATTCGGGAATATCAGTGGAGTTCTGAAAACTAATAGTTATGGGGTAAAGGGGCACAGTTCCTTTATAAGCCCCGCAGGGCTTCCTGCGGTCCCGGGAACGGAGTTTTTTGGATCGCCTCAGAAATTGTATTAATTAGAAAAATTGTTGCTAAATATAGATATATGAGTAAATATGTATAAAATAGCGATTTGTTGGGGCAAATAATAATTTGCCCTTAATTCGGGGGCAAATTATTATTTGCCCGTACTGATAAAATTTGATTATTAAAAATTTTTAAAAGAAAAATAAGGTTAAAAAGATAAATAAAATGAGATTCAGAATAAGACATTACCATAATAAGTTTTCAAGAAAGTTCTACGAGAGCTACTTCGTTTTCAAAAAGAAGAGGGAGAAGGTCTGGAAGAGGTTTGTTGAAAAGGGTCATGAGAAGATGACTGTTATGTTCATCCCTCACAATGAGAAGAAGATTTTTAATTTTCAGATATCAAAATTCATCATCTTTTTCTTTCTCAGTCTTTTTATCTTTGTAATTGTTACCTCCTCTTACGCGGTTATTAAAAACAGAAATATTAAAAACGAAGAGAGAAAACTGCTTCTTTCATACAATGATATAAGAGCTGATCTTATCAGATACGAGCAGCTTACAAATGAAATAACAGATATAGTTGGCGACCTGAAGCCCGATATTGAAGATCTGTATCAGCTTGCTGCGGGTACAGATGAAGTGGGCGATCTCTGGGCTTATAAGGATTTTGACCACGATGTAATGGAGGAGCTTCTTAAAAACAAAAGAATAGTTCCTGATGAAATTTTTGCCATGAAAGAAGTTCAGAAAGATCTCATGAGTACAACAAGCACTATTAAAACAATTAAGAATTTTATCGATGTCAGAAGCAAAGTAATTCAGGATATGCCATCTATTATTCCTAACCCGGGTCATATCTCGTCACTATTCGGCTGGAGAAGGTCTCCATTCGGTCACGGCAGGGATTTTCACACTGGCATTGATATAGCAGCCTCAGCAGGTACAGTTATCCGTACCACGGCTCCGGGAACAGTTGTATCTTCCGGCTGGATGGGGGGATATGGTAAAGCCGTCCGCATTCAGCATAAGTTCGGCTATGAAACGATTTACGGTCACATGAGTTCTGTCGCTGTGGGGAAGGGTGCCAGAGTAAATAAAGGCGACAGGATCGGATTTGTAGGGATGACCGGGAACGCCACGGGGAACCACAACCATTATGAAATCAGACTTGGAGATATACCAATCAACCCATACCCGTATATGAGTAGAATGTGGTAATATTTTTATTGCTCTGTTTTGAGTAATATTGTATACTCAGCTGTTTTCTAAAAACTAATACAGAACAGCAGCTGAATGAATAGAATATTTTTAATCTACATCTCGTCGATTTTTATTACCTCTGCAGGTATATATTATGCAGGGGCGCAGGAACATTCCGGTTTTAAAGAAAAAATGATTCAGTTCCTTGAAAAATCGGGAGCTGGAGGTCTCTCCTCAGAGCAGAGCAGCAGTGATGGCAATGTATTCCCCCCCCGGTCTGACAATGATGGGACATTTTTTAAAAAAGGTGAGTGGTCGGAATACGTCACCGATCCTGAATATAAACTCAAATCTGACCGGACTAAAACCGGAAATATATATTCTGATGACAGAATGAATATAAATGCCTCAGGTACAGTTAATGTTAACCTCAATTACGGCAAATCCTATTACACAAGCAAAAAGTATATGCAGTACGATGAAGATCTCCCTTATTCCCGGGTCATCGATTCAGGCTTCTGGCCTGAACAGAAGGTCATACTTAATGTTGAAGGGACCATCGGAGACAGAGTAACCGTATTTATTGATCATGACAGCAGCCGTGAGGAGAACCGCTATCTAATGAATTATCGGGCTCTCTCTGACGATGAAATTATCAGAGAGATAAATGCCGGAGAGATAGACATAAAGTTTAATCACTCAAAATATGCGGTATATGACAATACCGATGCCAAGGGCCTTGGTGTGGATTTTACCCTTGCGAAGGGGGATTTCTCCATAAAAGCTTTCGGCAGCATCGCCCGCGGTGAAACTCAGGTGGAATACTTCCGGGGAAACTCCTCCCCGGGGAATACAAAAATTGCCGAATATCAGTATATAAGCGGAACCTATTATCAGCTTGAACCTTTTATCCGGTATGATGCGGTATCCGTTACTCCATCGGGAGCCGGAGCATACTCTCTAGTAACATTTACTTCAAATCCGGTTAATCCTCTGTCCTATACGCTTACACCAGTAAATATCTCCCCTTCAGATTTTGAAATATATATAGATGATCAGAATCAGTATAACAATAACAACGCGATTGTTCTCCCTCCATCATATGGCGGCGGTTATTACACAAGGATGGTTAATGGTACCGATTATTCTATTAATTTCTCCACGGGTGTAATCCGTTTTTTAAAAGATTTTCCAGGAAGTTCCCGAATATTTGCTGTTTACAAAAGAAACGGCGGAACTCTTGATCCATGCGCTTTCTCTTCAGGTTCAGAACCGGGTATATTTTCCGGCAGGATATTTGTCTTTTTAAAATACGGTTATTCGATAGATGAAGACTTGAATAAAAATTTTTCACTTGATGCAGGTGAGGATAAGAACGGAGACGGCAGATTAAATCTTGATATATATGAAATAAGATCGGTCTATTTTCTGGGTAACAGGCAGATTCTTGCTTCGGATTTTTCCATAAATTTTTATAAAGAGAATCAGATAATGGAAAAGGATGAGATTGCGAAATTGAGCAGTTATAAGCTCGATCTGACTGAGGGACTTATTCTGTTTTCCACAAGAGAGCCTTTTAAATCGATCCTGGCACCCGACAGAGTTTCAAGAATATACAGTGAAACAAAAATCAGTGATGCCTACCTTTACTCGTCCTATAGGCTTACTTCTCAATACAACGTCGAGGCGCGGGCATTTAAACTTAAGAACGGCAATATTATAGATAAGAGTGTCCGGATTAAAGTGAATGAACTTGTAATCTCTCCGTCGCTCTACAGTGTTGATTATGAATCGGGGTTTATAAGCTTTTCCGATCCTAATAATCCTGTTATCAGTTCAGATTCAAGAATTGAAATTAAATATGAATATATCCCTTTCGGTACCGGCGATAAAAACTTTATAAGCGGAGTACGGGCTGATTATGATGTTAATAAAAGTCTTAGACTGGGGGGGACAATCATGTTCTCCAGGGATGGCCAGACAGAAGTTATACCGGATATTGGTAATGTAAGTGAGCAGACTCTTCTTTTCGAAGGTGACGCGGCTCTGAAACTTACCCAAAAGCGTATGGCCGACTTATACAATATTTTTGCCGAAAGAAAAAAGAAGTTTATACCGGTGGAATTTTCGGCCTATGCCGAATATGCAAAGAGTATAAAAGATGTGAATATTTTCGGAAAAGCTCTGATAGATAACATGGAGACATCTGATGAGATAGTCTCGGTTTCATTATCAGAAAAGGACTGGATCCTTTCATCAATGCCCGGTCTGTATTCGCAGAGTGACAGGGGATTGCTCAATTACTATTTTTACAGAGATCCCGATTCACCGGAATCATTAAAGGGTGAGGGTTATACTCCGCATAGTGTACCATATGCAGTGAAGCCGGGACCGTTTAATATTGCAGCAGGTCACGTAGCAAATGATATACTGGAACAGGATTACCAGAAGTCACTGGTATTCGATTTTAATTTTTCAGCCGGTCAGAGTGTGGTAAGTGCTGTAACCAGGAGATTGACAGAGTCTGCTCTGGATCTTTCAGGTATGCAGTATGTAGAGGTCTGGGTTAAGTATGAGTCAGGAACTGCTCCTGTTGATCTCCGGCTCGATTTCGGAACTGTTAATGAGGATTCCGACGGAGACGGAATCCTCGATACAGAGGACGCAAACAGAAACGGGTATATCGATTCTGAACCTTCATCGGGATACTCCGAGGACAGGGGTTATTTATTTAATCCTTCGTCAGGTACGGTTACCCGTGTAGGGTCAGGTCCCGGGTTGAGTAGTCTTACTAAAGGAGACGGTGCTCTTACAAGTGAAGATCTTAACGGTAATGGTGTGCTTGATACTGCTGACAATGTTTATACCGTCAATATGGGGAGTATTTCACCAGCAGCCGGGGTGTGGCAGAAAGTAAGGGTTCATATCGACTGGAGCAGTGTTGCTCCGGCACAGCTTATTGCGCTTCAGGAGACTAAAAGTATAAGACTTTATCTTGCCGGCACCAGTGGTACAGCTGGGAGGGTGTCAATAGATACTCTTAAAGTTGTCAGCTCAAAGTGGAAAAATCCGGAATTAAATAACTCAACACCCATAACTGATCCGGCTGTTATGAAGATTACTCTTGTGAACAGCATCAGCGACAGCGACTACAGGAATGATTCATTTTTAATCAGGGAGCGCGGTCTTTACAAAGTGCTTTATGGAGATGACAGTGTTGATGATATTGAAAGCGAAAGTGAAACGGCTCTTCAGTTAGAGTATAATTTAAGCGGTACGGATTTTGCTTCCATAACCAGAAGATTCACTAAAGAGATAGATCTAAGATTTTATAAAACGATGAGTATCTGGTATAACTCAAGAACAACACCGGTAAACAGTATAGGATTTATTATAGGGTCTTCTGATAATGATTTTATTGAATACAGGGTTAACCCGGATTTTGCCATGGCATGGAAGGAGATTAAATTAAGACTCACGGATGATTCTGCCGGTGATGTTGAAAAATTTCAGATAACCGGTAAGCCGGATCTTAAGAGAATAAAATACATCAAGACTGTAATTCATAGTAATGGCAGCAGCGGTAAAATATGGCTTAATGAAATCTACGTATCAGAACCTGAAAAACTTCATGGTGATGCTAAATGGTATGAGTTTGAGCTTAAAGCGCTTCAGCCTCTTTTTAGAACGGCCTCAGGCGTGCCTGTTCTTTCTGATATGAATCTGCGTTATATTTATAAGGGGCATTCCTCCCAGTTCAATTCGGTGAATAAAACATCTGCAGATATATCCGAGAATTACCATGAATTATTCGCATCAGCTAAAATTCTTCCTAACTGGTATACGAATGTGAATTATATAAATGAGTTCAGCAGAACAGACAGTTTAAATGAAAAAGTTGCTGATTCCAAAAAAGGAGATGCCAGGAGAGATTTTTTTACCGTTAATTCTGTTTTTAATTCGCCGGGGGGCGGTATCCCCTCCATTACTCTGGCGTATTCATACGATAAAAATGAAAATTTACGCGAAGCTGTAACTGCGGGGAATAATTATGATGAGGATGCAGTCAGTGTTGTTCATACGCCCGTTCTTTTATACAGACAGGAACTTGCCGATTTTTTATATGGAAAAGTCTCTCTACGGATGATTCTTGATCTGGCTTTTTCTCATAAATATGTAAGTCGTGAATCTTCAGATACGGATGATTCTTTGCTGGCGTCATCCGTATCATTAAGAGAGTCCGAAAAGAGACAGGAATCAGATGCAAAAGTTGAACTGGATTATTCTAATGGTCTTTTTTATTTCCGTCCTCAGGTTACAACTTCTTCAAGGGAGTATGTTCAGCTTCACGGCAGCGATAAGTACGACTCCACAGGAGTAAGCGGTAGTGTAAACGGGAATTTTTATATCCCCTTTAAAAGTTATGAAGACTCCAAGTTTATTGAAAGAAACAACGGGACAGGTTTTGCTTTCGGTTTAAAATTATCGGAATATTTTTCACCGGAATATTCCATGGGTATCGATTATAAAGAAAATGCCTTTAAAGATTATAAAGATGAATCGGCAGTGGGAGAAGGATTCAGCCGTTTTAAAAACAGCATGTCCAATCTGACTTCAGAGATCAGGCTCCCTGTATTATTAAATAAAACAGAAAAATTTAAGAGAGTTAAAAATCTGAATTTCAGTTATCAGCGGTCATTATATTTTAATGAAACAGATGTTCCCTATGAGGGGGAGGGTACCGGTTATTTTGATGAAGAGTATGGCGTATCAAATGTCTTTTCAGAGCTAAGTTCTCCTGCGTATAATCTGATTTATAACTATCCCGGAATTTATCTGCAAGGGAGGGGTAATGCCGCGAGGGGTCGTGATCTTATACATGGTGTTTTTAATGATGATCATGGTATAGCTGGTATAAGCAGTTCAAGTGAGTATAATAATGCTCTTAAACTTATTGATAAAATAAACGCCGATTTATCATTTGATGCCGGTCTATTCCAGTTTTATACATCGGGGAGTATAAGTCAGGTCTGCGAAAGGAGCAATATTTATGGTATTCCTAACCAGGTAATTATTGCAGATTCAGATATTAATTTTGAATTTGATCTTATGCAGATATTGACCCGGGGATTTTTCAGGAGTAATGGTGAAGGGCTCTCTTATCATTCATCTACACTTGACCTTGGTTTAAATTTTACCAATAATATGCTGGTAACCTCTAATATAAACGAAAAAAAAATAGGACCTTCCGCGGGGATATTTTTTAAATGGGACAGAAGCAGTATTAATTTTAAATACGAATTTGATTTTAGAATCAAGACCAATGAAGAGTACATAAGCACTTCTCTTGCCGAGGGGGATAGCGATTATATTTACCTCCGGAATATGGAAGGTAACAGTTCCTTCAGCGAAAAAGATTTCGGGCATATATTCATGACAAGATACGAAACCGATGTGGAATGGCTCTATTCATTTTTTTCTAATTTTTATAAGCTTACCGGTCTCCCTCTATTTTCAATTGAGTATAAGATGGAGATAAACAGGTATGATTATTATAAAACGGTATCACCTGAGCCGTATGATCTTTTTATGGTTACATCTGATCTTAATCTGGACCTTCATAAGAATGTTCAGGGATCGCTGTCTGGAAAGATGGCTCTTGAAAAATTCAGAAATAGAGAGAATAACGGTATAAGCAGGCAGGTTCTGTCTTATGAAGTTAATGCCGGGATATCATTCATTTTTTAAATAAGGAAGCTGCGCGTTTTAATGCGGAAGGGAAAAACGTGTCGATTTCATGGATATATATTTCATTTCTGGATTCTTTTAATCTTTCAATAGTTGTCAGTTCCACGGTTTTCCAGAGTAACTCTTTATCGGGGCAGTATCTGAAATAATCAAGTTTAATCTGATATGCCCCTTTAAACTGACGGGCTCCCCCTGTGGGTGTAATTCTTTTAATTAAATCATTTATATCAAGTTTTTCAGATTTTGATCTGAATGAAACATCAAGAAAGAGATCTCCTCTGTGCCTGTCTTCAACAATTGCATAGACAATTACTGTACTGGTGTCCGGCATTTTTAAAAGAAGATCGGCAGTTATTGCTATGGAGTCCCGATTGGCTATGTCAATATATCCTATTCCGTATAATCTCCAGTCTTTATAGATATGCTGATTTTCAGTGGCTTTCCTGTAGCATCTCATTGTTACGGGAGAGATCGGGATCCCGTTAATTTTGTTGATAATATTTTTATCAGAAAATTCAGAGAGATAGCGCAATGCTTCGATGTCTATGGGAGTTGCATGTTCATATTTATCAGTATCTGTCTGAATTCCGAAGATCAGGGCTGTTGATACCGAGATCAGATCTTTTCTGTTAATAGGGGGATTTAAATCTTTAATCATTAATGCCACAAGAGAACTTGTCGATCCCGCGTCGGTTTTTATGAGGGAGAAATCTGCAGGCCCTTTTTTATCTGTTATTGTATGATGATCAATGTGAGCCGCACATGGGATAATTCCGGTAATGCCCTCAACTATGTTGGTCTGGAAATCCGGAACAATATAGGCATCATATTTATCCGGAGAAAAATCTTTTTTTAAAGTGAGAGGAATATCCAGATACTTTACAAAAGCCCTGTTTTGAGATAGAGATATTTTTTTAGTAATAATAATATCTGAATTAATTGAAACAGTAGAGAGAAGAATCCTCAATGCATGCGCCGAGGCGAGAGCATCGGGATCCGGTGACCCCAGTATAATAATTATAATATTCTTATAATTTTTTACCGCATTCAGAAATAATTCAGTGTTGTTCATTATCGATTTTTACCTTTTTGAAAACAATAAACGTAACATCTTTCAGCTGCTCTTTGACCCCTTCAGATGAAGCATAAGCGGAGTAAACCTCTCTTGCCAGAACGGCAGGTGTTTCTCGCGAGTGTTTTACTATTTTTTCCTGTAGTTTATCTATTGAAAAATTTTCATCATTATCATCTGCAGTTGAAAATAGTCCATCAGAGTAGAGAATCCCGATAGCTCCCTCTTTTAATTTACCGGTTGTGAAAGAGTATCGATGTTCCATTTCAATTCCCAGAGCTATATCATCTGTTTCAATTTCTATAAAGTTTTCTTTCCCCGGTTCATATATTAAAAGATGGTTGTGGGCGGCATTTGCGAAGGAGTAGTTTCCGTCAGATGCTATAATAAGACAGGAGCCTTTTGTGAAACTGCTGGTCATCCTTGATGTTTTGATTACCTGATTCATGGTGTTCAGAATTTTTTCAGGGGAATTAAAAACCAATGTCCGCGAATGGAGAATTGAGAAGAGCTCCATCCCTGCCAGCGCGGAATCTATGCCTGAATAGGATGTATCAGCAATGAAAAGTGCTGTTTTATCGCTGGCAATTTTTACAGAATCAAAATAGTCACCGCCGTAGGATGAATTGTTTATATTAAATGAACTTATCCGTATCCCCGGAATAGATGACAGCTCTTCAGGTATTATTCTTTTTTTTACCGTAGATACCACAATCTTATCATGCTCCGCAACCTGTTCAGCAGTTACTTCGTCAAGAATCAGACCTGTAATAAGAAGATTCTGTATTTTAATTCTGAAGATTTCAAGAGCCGCAAGATGATCGGATGTATAGGATTTATTACCTTCAATTTTCCCCAACAGTAAGAAGCCGATAATATTATCTGACATGTTTTTGAATACCATTGATATTTCAATTCCGTTATTATCAAAAAAATCGAGAAGTTCACGGTTTATTTTTTTGATGGAAGTATTGGAAATGAGAAAGGATTTTTCAAAAACTCCTTCGTGAGAAATGAGATATGATGCAATTTCGCTGCTGCCGTCTATTGACTGAAAATCGAGTTCGGGACCGTACCCGTAAGTAAATTGAAAGATGTTCTCCTTTCTGTTGATAAGCATAAAATATGCAGACTGAATACCCAGGGTATATTTAAGATTCTGGAAGTTGTCATTTGTTATGTATGCCCAGAAGGTATCCATGTCAGAAAACTTTTTCAGTTCATTTACCGGCATCAGAGTTTTATTGATTGCGTGCAGCAGATCCTGGAGTTTTCCGGTACGCAGCTTATCTATATATGGATTAATCAGTCTGTATGAAACAACAAGATATAAAAAAATGACACTTGATTTGATGTAGACTCCACCTTTCTGTATTTGGGAGTATGAATCATAAAGCTCTATAAAAAAATAGACAGGAATGAAGAATATTATAAAGGCTAAAGTATAACCTCCAATCAGTTTGTAAAATTTCTGGAAATCATTTTTTTTAAGATTAAATATAAGGTGACTGGTAAAAACCAGAATCAGCAGCACGGGGAGAGGAATCAGAGGATTTGTCAGTATCGGCATAGAGTAATAATTTAAACCTGCAGTATAAAGTGCAATAAACAGAATGTATGAGACAATCAGACCTGAAAGAAAATAGGTTATAGTTGTCCGGATTCTTCTGAATGAAGTGTAGCGCATTTTAATAATCAGAGGGAAGGGGACTATTATTACAGATAGAAGTATGAGCCCTGCCTGAATGAGAGCAGCTCTGTTTCTTGTGACGCTAAGTGATTGATCAATTTCAATAGTGCCGGCGGTTTTTAAAATAAAAACAGAGATGATATTGATAATTATAATAACCAGAAGAAAAAAAATCAGTAATTTAAATCTCCCTATATTCTCAGCCGGGAATAGAAGAGTTAAGCAGATCATTATAATAAAAACTGCTGCGGGAATTACCGTAATGACGGCAGATATATAGTAGATTCCGGTAAGATAGGGGTAGATATTAATTGCTATTATCAATGAAAATTCCATTGCTGCCAGAAACACAATTAAAACGAACAAAATATCAGTTATGGTTTTATTCTTTTTAATCAAATGCGATATTATAAAATATATTGAAATGGATATTAAAATTACATAATTGAATATGAGTATTGATTTCAATTTTTTCACCTGTCTGAAAGTTTTTGTTTTATGAAAGAAGGTTATCCTGCCGTTTTCTAATTTCAAGTTAAATATTTCAGGCTGAGACAAAAACAGTATTTTTATTTCCGGGGGCGTGTATGCTCCGCGCTGTGTTCCCGGAAATAAGCTGCAGCTCCCCCTGCAAGGGGAGCAGTTACGCTTTTCATACTATTGTTGTTGACATTGAGGTTTTTTGTGTTAGAGTTAATTATCTGAATTCAAGAGGTTTTTTATTATAAAATCACATGCTAAAATTAATCTTCATCTGGAAGTCCTGAACCGTAGAAGTGATAATTATCATAATATTTTCAGTCTCATGGCAGAACTTGATCTTCATGATCTTTTAAAACTGGAGTATTCCGATTTATCAAGGAAGAGTGGTGATGTAATTGTTGAAATTAACAGCAATGGAGGGGAGTTTTCATCTCTTATTGATGATATTCCTGCAGATAAGAATCTCATCTCAATTGCCGTAAAAAGTTATATGAAGAGTATAGGGCTTGGGGGTCATTTTGTCTTCAGTTTAACGAAAAATATCCCTTCCGGTGCCGGCCTGGGCGGAGGGAGCAGTAATGCTGCAGCTGCACTGAAAATAGTGTCAGAAACGCTCCATAGGGGTGTTGATGATTGTCTCTTCGATGCGGCTTCGGCTGCCGGTTCAGATGTACCTTTTTTTATTAAGGGGGGATTTGCATTTGCAGAAGGGCGGGGTGAATTTCTATATAATTCAGATTTTAATGACAAAAGCTTTGTACTGCTTGTTAATAACGGTATTCATGTAAATACAGGTTTGGCTTATAAATCTTTAAATAAACCTGTTTCTGATCTTATGATTGGTTGTGAAGATAAAAGAAAAATTATTGAAAATTTAATTTCCGGGAAATATCAGTGGAAAACTCATTTTTTTAACGATTTTGAACCGGTTGTTTTTGAATTATACCCGCAAATTGGAGTAATTAAAGATAAAATGTATGATAACGGGGCATTTTTTTCGGCAATGTCAGGTTCCGGGTCGACCATATTCGGTTTGTTTGACAGCAGAGAGACAGCTGAAAAGGGGAGAAAAAGTCTGGAAACAGAGGGGAATCGGGTCTATTTAACTAAATTCCGCAGTTAAAAAAATTAATGATTGACTTTCATAGCGTATATTGAGAAATGTGTCGTTAGTTTTTAGTAATAAAAGCTGAAATGATTGAGGCGTCGCCAAGCGGTAAGGCACCGGGTTTTGGTCTCGGCATCCCAAGGTTCGAATCCTTGCGCCTCAGATTTTTTATCAATTAGGAGATAGATAATCAAAAAAATCTCTTCAATTGTGCTCGCCGGGGGGAAAGGAGTTCGGATGAAATCCGAACTACCTAAAGTACTTCATCCGCTATGTGGAAAATCCTTAATTGAACATGTTGTGGATAGTCTTAATTCTGCAGGGATTGACGATATTCTTGTCGTTGTCGGCTACAGAGGTGAAGAAGTAATTGAAAAACTCGGGGGCCGATGTAAGTATGTATGGCAGCATGAGCAGCTTGGTACAGGTCACGCGGTTATGCAGGCAGAGGATTACTTCAAGGGTTATGATGGTAATATTATAATAGCCTGCGGGGATGTCCCTTTAATAAAGCCTGAGACTTTTAAAGGCTTAATTGATTCAACTGAAGAGATCTCAACCGGAGCGGCGGTTCTTACGATGATTCAGGAGAATCCGGCGGGTTACGGGCGTATTGTTAAGAATAATAATATCTTTGTCAGGATTGTTGAAGAGAAAGATGCCGATGATGAACAGCGCAGTATCAATGAGGTAAACAGCGGTACTTATATATTCAAAAGCAGATATCTTTTTGAAGGTTTGAAAAGAATTAATACGGAAAATGCGCAGGGGGAGTATTATCTTCCCGATGCATTAAATTATATAGTTAGTGAAGGTTTGACTGTAAAAACTATTCCGATGGCAGATTCAATTGAAGGGCGGGGAATAAATACACGGGAAGAGCTGTTGTCTCTGGAGCAGTATGTTTCGAAGAAAATCGAGGATAAGTCTCATGAATAATAATCCGTTAAAAATATTTTCCGGTTCGTCTAATAAAGCGCTTGCTTCTGAAATTGCACAGTATCTTGGTACAGAACTTTCAGGAATAGATTTAAAGAGATTCAAAGATGGTGAAATCTCTGTTAAAATTAAGGATAACGTCAGAGCGCATGATGTTTTTATAATTCAGTCGACCTGTAATCCGTCAAATGATCATATAATGGAACTGCTGCTTATTATTGATGCGGCCGTGAGAGCTTCAGCGGCAAGAATTACCGCTGTTATTCCTTATTTCGGATACGCCCGTCAGGATAGAAAAGTTGAACCGAGAGTTCCAATCTCGGCAAAAGTTGTTTCCAACATTATCCAGGTAACGGGAGCTGATAGAGTTCTGACAATGGATCTACATGCTGATCAGATCCAGGGATTTTTTGATATCCCTGTTGATAATCTCTATGCTACTCCCATAGCTATTGAATATTTAATGGGGCTTGAAATAGAGAATGTTGTTGTTGTATCTCCCGATGCGGGGGGAGTTGACAGGGCCAGATTTCTTGCAAAGAAGATGGATACAAGTCTTGCGATAATAGATAAGAGACGTCCTGAAGCAAATATTTCCGATGTTATGAATGTAATAGGGGAAGTTTCAGGAAAAAACTGTATATTGATTGATGATATTGCAGACACTGCGGGATCGATATCAAAAGCTGCAGAAGCATTGAAAGAGAGAGGTGCCAGAGATGTTTACTGTCTTTTTTCTCATCCGGTACTTTCTGATAATGCTGCAGAAAATTTAAAAAGAGCTGAATTCAAAGAGATAATTTTTACAAATTCAATTCCTCTTACTGATGAAAAAAGGCTCGATAATATGAAAGTTCTCTCCATCGCTCCTCTGTTTGGCGAAGCGATCAGGAGAATACATAATGGAGAATCTGTAAGCTCTCTGTTTATATGATTTTTCAGTTTAGAATGGTAATAATAGCAAGTGTTAATAAAGGGGTAATTTAAATGAGTGCAAAATCTTTAACAGCAGTAGCAAGAACTGCAACAGGAAAAAATAATAACAACAGATTAAGAGTGGAAGGATTTATTCCCGCTGTTGTATATTCACATGGAAAAGCTGAGGCTATACAGATACAGGAAAAAGAATTTTTGGCTCTTTTCAAGGGGCATATTTCTGAGAGCGTTATTTTTGATCTTAAAATTGCCGGAGAAGAGGATCTTATGGCATATGTCAAAGATTTTCAGAGACATCCTGTAACAAGTAAAATCCTTCACCTTGATCTTTTTAAGGTCACCAGAGGTGAGCAGATTAAGACTCATGTTCCGATAGAATTAGTCGGAATTCCTGTAGGGATAAAAATGGGTGGTATTCAGAAACTTGGCGATAGAGAAGTAATGATTCAGTGTCTGCCTAGAAATCTTCCTGAGAAGATAACAATTGACATTACAAAAATGGTTCCTGGTGACACAATTCATGTAGGTGATATCCCTCATGGTGATGAATACGAGATTCTTACAACTGCAAATAATGTTGTCATTTCAATTGATAAACCGAAAGCTGTAGTTGATGATGCTGAATCCGCAGAAAAAGGCGCAGAACCCGGGAAGGAGTAATTCTTCAGCCCGGGAATTAAAATTTTTATGAAACTTTATAACCGGCTGAATGTCCAACAATAGTCGGTTAAAAGTTTTCTAAAGGGGTATATTTATTGAAATTAATAGTCGGTTTCGGTAATCCGGGCGAAAGATTTGCAAATAACAGACAGAATATCGGATTTAAAGTAATCGATATTGTGGCTAACAACGAGAACATTGAAGTTCGAATTAAAAAGAAAAAATCTATAATCGGCCGCGGGAAAATACAGAAAAATGACGTTGTACTCCTCAAACCTCAGACATTTGTAACTCTCATTGGAGAGTCGGTTTTATACATAGCTTCATTTTTAAGAATTAATGTAAAAGATATTATCTGTATTGTCGAAGATTCATCTCTTGATCTAGGTGAACTCAGGATAGATTATCTCCAGTCCGATCTTAATCACGCAGGTGTCGATTCTATGGCAATCGCTCTTAAGTCTGAAAAGTTTGCAAAAGTAAGAGTGGGAGTCGGCGAATGTCCCGAAGGGACTTCCATGGAGGATTATCTTTTGCAGGATTTTACTTTTGAAGAGAACCTTTTACTTATAGATATTCTTAACAAGGCCGAGCAGGCTGTGCGGATGCTTGTAACTAATAATATTGAAGACGTTCAGGAGAAATATAATCCGGAAGGGGCTCCTAAAATCAAGAAAAGACAGGTAAAAGCTATCCATATTGATCACCGCAAATCTCAAAAAAACAGCTAGACCTGTCATCCTCATTTTTGTTTAATTTTCGTAAAGCTTCCGTTTGTTATTAAAAATAGTCATTATCATTCAGTTAATTCCACTCTGCAGATAAATGTTATATCCGCTGTACTGCCGTACGGCAGGTATAATATCAATCCGGTTCAATTGCCCGGAAGTTATTATTTACACTTATCAGATTTATAATAAGAACAGTGCCCTGCCGCATTATTCTGTTAATTCTTCAGATTTTTTCAAATCGAAGATTGATGAATCTCTGCCGATCCCGCCGCGTTGTAAATTATAAACATCAAAGCTTTTTGAGCAGTTGCGCTATTTTAATGGAAGCGGATTCATTTTTTCTTGACTTTATCTCTTCAGTAGGTATTATAATTTTGATTCAATGAAAAGTATATTTTCATTATTTTTTCTTTAAATAGGATTCGGGGGTTTTTATGCTTAGAAAAAGGTTTTTAGTTTTATTTATTGTTATAAATATTTTTGGCGCATTAAACGCAGGATATTCTCAAACTGAAGAGAGAAAGTATAATCAGCAATATAATCCTGTGTCTCTTATTAAAAGACTCAGTTATGAAAATTTTAAAAATATTAAACTACTCCGCTCGGCAATTATGAATTACGGCGGTGGTGAAGCTGAAGTACAGAAGCTTATCGATCAGTATGCAGACGCAACCGCACTCTATTTTGAAGATAAAATTGAGGAATCAGCTGCTAAATTCAGTGAAAATGAGAAAGAGATATTCAAAATAGCTAAAAAAATTGCAGGTGATTACAGTAAAGATTCATCTTTATTTTTGAATAAAGGTATCAAGAGAAACGTTCAGGTATCGATTCAGCAGGAAATTGAAGGTAAACAGCGTGATGCGGTTATGGATAAGTATCTGGATAATGCAAAATCAGCTAACAAACGTGCAAGTTCAATTCTTGATGATTATAAGTATTCAAATGAAAAAAATTCAGCATCTGCTCAGCGACTGATTACATCCATTTATTATTACAGGCTGGCTAAACAGAATTTATTTCTTATGTACCAGGCTTATATTGAACCGATGAAGCTGGATGCGGATAAAAAGAAGGATAGAGAGATGAAGGACCAGCTTTTTGATAAAATGATTAAAGAGGATTATAAAGAGGATTATAAGAAAGATCTCCAGGATAATAATAATAAGGTTTATACATCTATGGAGAAAAAAGTCTGATTATAAAGGGATAATAATCTCCTCCATCTTCAGCGCTTGCAGAGATAGAATTCTTACTTCTTTATCTCTGTGAGTAAGCAGGGAGATTACTCTGCTTTTTGTTTTATCATCAATTTTATATCCCTTAATCTGTTTCAAAGCAGCTTTCAGCAGGTATAGGCTGCTTTTTTTGTTGTTTATAATATTTGATAATTCACTGTATATCAGCGGATCTTTGATTGTAAGATTTGAAATACATGCCAGTTTTATTGATATATTTTTATCTTTCATTGCATTTAGAATTATATCGATATATTTAAATTGAATTTCCGGATCGTTTATTCCCATCAGACCGGTTAAAGCAGCTTCCCTGACAAGCCAATCTCTGCTTTCTAATCCTTTGATAAAAGCAGTTTCATTGCTTATATTGCGGTATTCCCCCAGTGCTGTAAAAGCATAATACCGTGCATTTGAATTCATATCTGTGAGTGCAATTGTTCTTATTTTTTCCTCAGCTGCGGGAGCTTTGATCTTCCTCAAAATTTTCAGAGCTTCTATTCGTATAGTTGAGTGTGAATCGTCCAGAGCTTTTATAACAAGTAGTATTGAATTTTTAGCATAGATTGAATCTGAATATTTTGAAACGCTTCTGATCGATTTAAGCCTGATTTCCCAGTTATCCGAGTTATAATTGTTTACAGCCGTTTTTATACTATTCTGAATTTCAGCATCATCTGAAAATTTTGCAGTACTGCTGCAGCTTATCAGCAGTGTTACCTGCATAATGATTATTAATAAAATTTTTATGCGGTACATTGAATTCCTATTTTTTTTCAATAAAAAACCAGTCAGCTGCGCCATTAGTTTTGTTGTATCTTAGTATCCTTTCATTATCTTTTGTTAAAAAATGTCTCTTGATCCAGGAAGTTCGTAGTGTTTTCTGAACCTTTACTGGAGATAACGGAGGGGTGCTTTTTTTTAAAAAAGACTCATAACCGCTCTGTATTACATATGCTTCAATTATTGTAGGGTCAATGTTGGCAAAACCTGCTTCACCTTTGTACACAAAAATTCCGGTTTCTTCATAACCTGTAATGATACTTATCGAAGCGGAGACAGATTTTATAATTGCTGTTCTTGTTTTTATCACCAGCGATGCGTCGAAAAAATCATTCTCCTGAATAATTTTAAACTTTCCATAATCAGAAAAAAAGCTGGTTAGAGTTTTATCTCTCTTGTTGATTATACTTAGTATAATCAGATCAGATTTTTCAAGAAGTTCTACTGCTGTACCGTCATTAAGCAGGATAGAAGCTGAAGATTTGCTGCCTGTTTCGATCCGGTCTCCGGGATAGATCAGGAGGTTATCTCCAGCGCATTCATCCGAGTCGCAGTTTATATTTGTTTTCTTTACATAACCGGTTTTTTTCACCAGCTTTCCAATGCTGTTGTTCTGTGAATAAATAACGGAAGGGATTAGAAGTATTAAGAAGGTTAATTGCAGTAAATATCTGATATTGTTTTTCATTTTTTCACCGGTTTTTATAAATAGACTCGTACTGAATCAAATATTTTTTTGTTCTGAAAATATAATCTCTTGTTTCATCAAAAGGTGTATATTCTGAAAAATAATCTATATCCCGGTTAAGCGGCCTTTTAATCCACCGGTTGACATTTCCAGCTCCGCCATTATACGCTGCTATCATATATTCTATATGGCCTTTATAATATCTGTCAAGCCATGCTATGTAATCTGTTCCGAATTTTATAGATGTACAGGGATCAAACAATTCAAATTTTGAAATGCCAAGTTTTTTTGATATTTCTTTTGCTGTATTCGGCATGAGCTGCATAAGGCCTGCCGCACCGGCCGGTGATAGGGCTTTGTGATTAAAATTGGATTCCACTTTCATCATTGAAAGCATTAATTCCGGTTTAACCGGATACTCAGTGCTCCCTTGTGTAATACATTCATTGAATGCATATGGATAAAGAGTTTCAGCAAATTCTACGGGTATAAAGGAAAGATTCTCCTTAAGTTTCAGCAGATTTAAAAGTCTGAAGCAATGGAATGTGAGTAAATTATAATTTTTGTATTTTTTTGAGAAGATTGTCAGTGCAAGAGCAAGATCTCTCTGTGCGTTAAGATCATCATGAGGGATAAGTCTTATTTCTCTGTTAATTGCTTCTATATCACCCGCAATAAAGTACACTTCTATCCTATTAATAACTGATTTATAATTATTGCTGTAAACAGGATTCCTGATCAGCTCAGCCAGGTTTTTATACGGGCTGATAATATTTGAATTGAATTGATTCAATCTATGTAAGCGGGATTTGTCATATCCGTTTTTAATGAAAAGCAGAGTATGAAATAGAATCATTCTGTTTTCATCTTTTCTGTTCACAGCATTTTTGAACTCTTGTGTAAGTGATGATAAATCCTGTTTATCTGCATATTCTTTAAGCAGTGATAATGTATGATATGAATCATTTTCAGTGTTGATTTTTTTCAGCCAGAATCTGGAGTATGACGTATAACTGTTCCCGGGATAATCTGCAATCCCCCTTGTGAAGTATTCTGAAGCTTTTTTGTTGTCAGATTTTTTAATGCAGAAACGTCCCATGAGCCAGATAAACTGTCCGCTCATTTCGTTATCCGGGAATTTTTTTATGTACGTCTCCATATATTTAATAAAAACCGGATCGCCCTTCTGCTCATAATAAAAAGAGAGTCTTGTTAAAACTCTTTCCAGAATTTCAGTATCGTTAGAGTAAATGAGGTTATTATAGATTTTTACTGCTTCAGTTTTTTCTCCTGTATCCCATAAAATATTTGCATTTTCAAGCAGCAGATTTTCGTAGCCGGGTTTATTCTTTCTTTGTTTAATAAATGCTGCAGCTTTGTTATGGTTTTTATGGCTCTGTATTTTAACAATTAAGGCAGCGGCATCTAAGGATTCTTTTTTTTTCAGAACTTTTTCAGCATAAACAAGTGCAATGTCATAATCTTCTGCATCATATAGTGCAGCGGCAAATAGCATCTCCCTGTCGGGAGTGTCGATGTCGATTTTTTTATCTTTCATGATATAGAGTATTCGTTTAGCTGCAATTCTGTTCTGCCATACTCCGCCACGGATTTTTATCACCTCAAAGTATGATTCCATAGCCTTCCGGGAATCACCGGCAGATTCATAAACCGCCCCGAGTCTCAGGTACAACATTGTACGGGAATCACTTTCATTGTATACCGGAATGGTTTTCTGAATTTCATCTATTGCATCTTTAAATCTTTTGAGCTTTTCAAATGATTTCGATTGGAGAATAATTGAGTCTCTGTAAAGTGAAGAGTTATTTTTTTCTAGCAGAGATATGAATTTTAATACATAAGCATGTTCCCCGTAATCGTAAAAAATAGAAGCAATATGAAAAACTGAATCATTATAAAAAATACTTCTATCATTCGGGTGCTGAGTAAAAAGATAAACCGGATCGGCGAAAAGTCTTATATTGAAGTTAAATTTATTGTTAAAACAACTGTTGGTGTAGTAGAGCAGAGCTTTTTTCAGTTCTTTTTTATCCTTGTAGGCGCCTGCAAGGATATAGTTGTTCTGACAGTTTTCTGTTTTTTTAATGAATTCTTTTATTATAACATCGGGTTTGCTGTAAAAAGCTTTTTCTGATAATTCAGAAGATAATCCGTAATTATTTACCGGCCCGGCGCAGGATAGAGATGTCAGAGAAAAAATCATAGCAGCAGTAATAAATAATAAAGCTGTGATTCTTTTAATCATCAGTTTTCCATGATATAGTTTTTATACTCAGGTATTTTCTCAAGTTCAGGGCTCGATGTGAATATATCATACACAGAAACGGAGTTTTCAATCTTATAAAAATTATCAAGATGGATTTTGTTATATTTCTCCTGATTTTCAGGGATATATTGATCAATAAGATTTTTAACATTGTCGAATTTATTATAGTTTATTTTTCCTCTTTTTTCAGGAGGAATTCTGTTTTCAATTAATGCTATTATTCCGTATCGTTTGCAGTATTTGGCATTTTTGATCGCTTTAACATATTCGTAAATTTTAATGGAATAATTTTTTTCAGGAAGATTATCGGACATAATCATTACTTTTTCAGCCCAGTCGACAGAACGGTATCCAAGAGACATATATTTTTTCGATGCTTTATTTCCTGTTTTAAGCACTTCCGGCGCGATTTCGTTAAGGAGCTGTGCTGCGCTATCTATCTCACGGACTGCAATTATTCTGAATAGTTCAATGAGAATCAGCTGTGTGCTTCGAATCTCATTCATCGCAGGATTAAATGCAAATTTCATATAGAGCATACGCGATATCATATCCCGTCTTGCCGCTTCAATAAAAAGAGATTTTTCCTCTTCGGTGCCGCTGTTTGTAATAGTTGTATTGATGAAATTAAAAAAATATCTGTTGTCTTTAAGGCTTTTTTCTGAATGTCTCTGATTACCCGCACTGAGACTCGATTTAGTCCTCTGGGGAAATAAGGGTTGCGTCAGCAAAAGCAGAAGGACTAATATTGATGAAATTGAAACTGCAGTTTTTTTAGAGGTCAAAAATCATCCCCTCCCGTGCCAGGAGAATCTCAGTGTTAACATCTGATAGAAGTTCTGCATGTTCAAGTGCAAGCAGATAGTTTTCCTGCAGTATATCATCTGAATATGCCGGTTCATGATGAGTCATAATCAGTTTTTTAACACTCCAGTTTGTAGCGCAGTTTACTGCCATTGTATAGCTTGTGTGACCCCAATCGGCCTTTAAGAATGCTTCATTCAATGTATATTGTGCGTCAAGAACAAGGATATCTGCGTTTTTGAAAAATTTTGTTGTATCTCCGGAGGATTCTATTGTTTCACCGGTAAATTCTGTATCTGTGGCAAATATAAAAGTCTTATTGTTCTGCATGAATTTATAGGCAAAACAGCCCTGAGGATGTTTTAAAGGATATATACTTACGAAGAGATCCTCTTCTAACTGAAGAGGGGTAGTTCTTGCGTGTTCTATGAAGTTATACTTTTTTGTGGATGCAGTACCCTGAAACGTGGCTGGAAAATATGGCGATGACATCTGGTTTTCCAGATATTCCTGCTGTTTTTTATAGGGGGAGTAGAAGTTCAGTATATTACCCGGGACATAAATTGGCCTGAAGAAGGGGAGTCCCTGGAGATGATCCCAGTGATTGTGAGTAATCATAATATTAAGATTACCCTTCCCTTTTCCGCAGTCACCATCCATCAGGACATTTCCGAGTCTTCTTATCCCTGTCCCGCAATCAATAATATAGATATTTCCGGAATCAGATGTTACAGTTACGCAGGTTGTGTCTCCGCCGAAGACATAACGGAGTTCGTCAGGTAGATTAGAGAGAAAACTGTTTATATTCTCTTTACTCTTCAGCTGATTTGTAATTGCCAGGTCAAGAATCCGATTGAGTTTGCCTGTATATTCTTCGTTATTTATCGGTGAAGGGAGAGAACCTCTTACACCCCAGAGTCTGATCTGCATTATATAATACTGCTCCCCGAAAGTAATGTCCAGAATTGTAATTATTGTTAAAAATTTTGTCAAATATATTAGATTAATAATAATATAATCTTGATTAATTAAGCAACTCATTTTAATATTTCTATGAGTTGCTGATCTAATTTTATTTAAATATTCCGGTAATTATTCATTAATTTCTAAGACAGGAAGAGCTCCGGTTTATCTGCACAGAGCGGTGCGGGGCAAAATATCATTTTTAGATTAAAAGTATATTTTAAGGAATCATTAAAGTAAATGGGAATTTATTGTCCGGTTATTACATATATTAAATATTGTCAGTATTTGACGATACAGGTTTTTGCTGGTTATTCTCTGTTCATTCAGGGAGTTTGTAAAATAAAAGGTTCGGGATTTTTATGATAATAGAAAATAGAAAACAGATTTATGATAAAATTGTAAAAGGTGAACCTGTAAAACTCAGTTTCAAATATGTTACGGATGATCTATTAATGTTTATTAATAGTATTTTAACAAGGGAACTGGCAAAACACGATCTGCAGTATCTCATATATTCGGTTGTTACAATTTTGAGAGAGTTAATTGTAAATGCGCTAAAAGCAAATACTAAAAGAATTTTTTTTGATATTAATAAGCTCGATATAAATAATCCTGCTGAATATGCTTCCGGTATAGAGAGATTTAAAGATGAAATAGTAGGCGATTTCGATTCAATGCAGGATATAATTCAGAAAAATGAGCATAGCATTAACTTTAATATTACAGAGGAGAATGAAGGGCTTCTTTTTACTATAAAAAACAGTGTCGCGATTATTCCGGAAGAGCTGGTCAGAATTAATATGAGAATTGCTTTAGCTATTCAGAAAAGCAGTTTTAATGAAATATATGATACAATTGAAGACGAAACTGAAGGTGCCGGTCTTGGTCTGGCGCTGATTGTTATGTTTCTTAAAAGCATGGGGGTTGATCCTTCATCTTTTACTATAAAGAGTGACGGGAAAATTACTGTTGCTTCGATTCATCTCCCTTATCTGCTTAAACCTGTTGAAGTTACAACCACAGTAAAAAAACAGATACTTGAAGAGATTACCGGTATTCCGACTTTTCCGGAAAATATTATAACACTATTGCAGATGTGTTCTAATCCTGATGCTGATATTGAAAAAATTGCGCAGGCAATAAAACTTGATGTTTCTGTAACATCCGATGTTATTAAACTGGCGAACTCCGCAGGCTTTATATCAGGACAGAGAGTTGATGATATAAACAGAGCTGTAATGAAGATTGGTCTGAAAAATCTAAAAAATATTCTGCTTGCAAGTAACGCAAGAAAAATTATGGAGAGCAGATACGGTAAATTTGAAGAGATTTGGGAGCATTGCAACAGAGTTGCTTTTTACTCAAGACAGATAGCGCTTAAATATAAAGTCCAGGGAGGGGCTGCTGACAACGCCTATGTTGCCGGTCTGCTTCACGATCTGGGTCAGGTTGTTCTTCTTGCAGTTGATATGGAATCTGTCAGGAAGATAGCAGAGATTGTTGAAGACCGGAATATAATAACAACTACTGTAATGGAAGAGCTCTCCATCGGTATCAGTCACGCCGAGATCGGGCATATTGTTTCCGAGAAATGGAATTTCCCTGAATTTCTTGCGCAGATAATACGGCATCATCATTCTCCATTGAACATTCCGGAAGAATTCAGAGAGGTAGGTTTCTGTGTTTATCTTGCTAATATGATTGCGGGGATAGAAAAACGGAAATATTACTATTATTATATTGAAGAGATGGTTCTGGACAGGTTTAATATAAAAGATGAGGCCGAGCTTCTAAAACTGAATGATTTTCTTAAAAATGAGTACAGCAGTGCTCAGAAAAATTTTTGAGCACTGACTACCGCTTCATTGTAGACTTCTTTTAATGGAACGTTGTGTTTTATTGCCGCATTTCTGCAGTCTTCATATTCCGGAGAGAGTGTGGCTGAGATTCCATTAAGATTGTGTATTTTTACTTTTATCGGGCCATATTTTGTTTCAATTACCTGCAGTGTTCTTTCCATTATTTTTCTTTTAACAATATTAATTCTTATGCCGGAGGTTGTTGTTTCTCTGAAAACAATATCAGCAATTCTATCAGCTTTTTCTTTGGGTGAAAGAATTTTAAGTATATGGCCGGGACGGTTTTTTTTCATAACAGCGGGGATAACCGAAACATCAAGAGCTCCCTCTTTAAGAAGTATTTCAAACAGATAAGAATAGAATTCAGGATTCATATCGTCTATTGCTGTCTCCAGTTCTGCAACTTCATCATCTGTATTTTTACTCACTTCTCCATCTCCGATAATCAACCGCAGAACATTCGGGATAATGAGATTTTTTGTTCCTGATCCGTATCCGATCGATTTTGTTGTAAGATTAGGGAGTGATGAGAATTCGCTGCAGTAATGTTTGATTACAGCAGCACCGGTTGGTGTAGTTAATTCTGATTTTATACCGCTTGAGTAGACCGGCACCCCTTTCAGTATCTCAGCTGTGGCTGGTGCAGGAACAGGGAGAGTCCCGTGCGCGGTCTCAACAAATCCGCTTCCGGTGTTGATGGGTGAAGATATAATTTTATCAATACCGGCTGTGTGAAAACAGATGGCAGCTCCGCAGATATCAATAATAGAATCGATTCCGCCGATTTCATGAAAGTGTATGGATTCAATGTCTGCGTCATGGACATGGGCTTCAGCTTTGCCTATGATGCTGAAAATTGAAATGGCGTTGCTTTTAACAACAGGATGAAGATCACTCGATTCAATGATTTTTATAATACTGCTTAATGAACGGTGAGTCTGATCGGATATGACCTTTACATTAAATTTGGAAGCAGATATATTATTCTTTGTGCATTTTTCATACGACAGGGTATAGCCTGATATGTTAAGTTTTGCAAGCTCACTTTCAAGTATTGTAAAGTCAAGTCCGGAATCTAAAAAAGCGCCGATAATCATATCACCGCTTGCTCCGGCGAAGCAGTCAAAATAAGCTGTTTTCATAATTTTATCCACGATTGATGATTGCCGCAAGATATCCTGCGCCGAATCCGTTATCAATATTTACAGTTGAAACTCCCGGGACACAGCTGTTTAACATTGTAAGAAGCGCTGCAGCTCCGCGGAAATTCGCTCCATAGCCTACACTTGTCGGTACGGCAATTACCGGTCTGCTGACAAGCCCTGCAGCAAGAGAAGGGAGAGCACCCTCCATCCCTGCAACAGCAACTATTACGTTCGCACTCTGAAGCATCTCAATTCTCGCAAGTATGCGGTGAACACCTGCAATTCCCACATCGAATAATCTGTCTACCGGAGAGCCCATTACTTCCGCAGTTATGGCAGCCTCTTCGGCAACAGGAATGTCCGTGGTGCCCCCTGTAATAACGAGTATTCTTTTATCAGTTACCGGATCGGGGATCCGCCCTATAATAATTACCCGCCCGTGAGTGTTGTATGTTATTTCAGGGAAATGCGGTTTAAGAAATGTATATAGTTCAAAAGATGCCCGTGTTGCAAGAATTACTCTATTGTTAAGAGCGAGTCTCTCCGCGATCTCTTTGACCTGTATATCTGTTTTACCTTCGGCGTAGATTACTTCAGGCTGACCGGTTCTGATAGGTCTATGATGGTCGATACATGCAAAATCTATATCTTCATATGGAAGAGTTTTTAAAAGATTAAATGCTTCATCATTGTTAATCTCGCCTTTCTGAATTTTATCTATAAGAGATTTTATCTTTTTTTCGTTCATCGAGGTTCCTCTTTAACAATATTCATGCTCCCTGTTCTGTATCCAAGCAGGTCAAGAGTTATATATTTAAATCCGGCTTTATTAAGTTCTGCAAATACTTTTTTTCGTACTAAATGGGATGCAATTTCGGGAATCATCTCCTCTGAAATTTCAATCCGAAGAATATCACCATGAAGCCGGGCGCGGATCTGTCTGAATCCGAAAGAGGCTATAATTTTTTCAGCAGTGTCAGCTCTTTTCATCAATTCAGCTGTCAAAGGGGTGCCATAGGGTATTCTGGTTGCCAGGCAGGGGTAGGATTCTTTTTCAGATGTGGGGAGTTTAAGAAACGCCGATAACTCATATATATTTTTTTTGTCGAAGCCTGCACTCTTTAAGGGGCTTATAACTCCAAGTTCATCAATTGCTTTCATCCCCGGCCTATAATCATTCATGTCTCCGGAATGAGAACCTTCTAAAATTGTCGTAATCCCTTCCTCGGCTGCGGTTTTAATTATTTCTTTTAAGATCACCGTTTTACAGTGATAGCATCTTTCTGTTGAATTTTCTCTGACATTGCTGTAAGAGAGAATATCTAAATCTAGAATCCTGTGTTTGATATTTAATGAGGCTGCTGTTAATTCCGCTGAATTGATCTCCTCATCAGTAATCATAACATTTTTAATTGTGTACGCTATCAGTTTTAAATCTTTATTTAAAGAGGCTGCATATAAAAGTAAATTTTAATTCGGTGTCGGTTGAAATTTCTATCACTCGGTTTTTCCTGATATTTTTTAATCAGATTCGGTAATTATTTCTAAACATAATTTTCAGTGTAAAAAACAAAAAAAATACATCACCGCCGCCTTTGGCACCGGGGATAATATAGATTTTTTACTTCAGAAAAGTTAATGAATAAATAACGGATCAGAGTCAAAGATAATATAAATGTTATTAAAATATACTGTTTTTCCGGCAGCATTGATAAATTATTTGCTATTCATGATTTTGTATTGAATATTATATCAATACTGTAAAAATTATACATTAGTTATTTTTCATAATAAGAAACTATCAGGGAGAGATATTAAATGAAGGCTCTTTTGAATATAAAGAAAATTGATATGGTCATGCATCTTAGGGATATGGGGGGTATTCTCTTCGGCAGTGCTGTTGGGGGGCTCGGCCTATCGTTATTTCTTATCCCCTTCAAAGCGAGTCCCGGGGGAGCTGCCGGTATTGCCCAGATTTTTTATTATTTCTTTAATATACCTGCAGGTTTGCTCATGCTTCTTATTAATATTCCATTGTTTATAATCGGGATAATTATTTTCGGAAAAATGTTCGGCATTAAAACACTCTGGGGAATATTCACTTTGTCTTTTTTTACAGATCTTTTTGCCTCAGAACGTTTTACCGGGGCAGGTTTTCTTAAAGATTTTATTTTTAAGATCAATGATCAGAGTGTCTCTTTTACGAATGAGATATTTCTGGCAGTAGTGGCAGGTGGTATTCTTCTGGGGGTGGGTGTCGGATTTGTAATCAAATTTAACGGATCAACCGGCGGGAGTGATATTCCGGCACTTCTTCTTAGAAAATATTTCGGGCTCACCGTTGGTACATCCTATCTGATTATTGATACTTTTGTTATTTTTGGTGTGGGGATTCTTTTTAAGGATCCGAATCTTATTTTGTGGGGATTCATTTCATTATATATTACCACAAAGGGTACTGATTTTATTGTCGAGGGGATGTCGTATACAAAGGAACTTTTTATAATCAGCAGTAAATCAGATGAGATAAGAGAGTTCATTATCAATGAACTGGACAGGGGTTGTACTCTTCTTCGCGGTGAAGGGGGATATACAGGAGATGAAAAGGATGTTATTTATCTTGCTCTTCACACGAGGGAACTACCGAAGGTGAAGGGGGCCGTTAAGAATATTGACCCCCTTGCATTTATTGTTGTTAATGATGCTTATGAAGTGATGGGAGATTTCAGGAGATAGTTATTCCGCTATCTCCTTTTCTATCTGCGAAGAGAGATGCTTTAATCTGTCTGCGCTCTCCTGAAGAATTTTTGTATTTTCGGCATTCTGCTGAATTGTTTTTCCGGTGTCCTCGATTGATAAAGCGATATCTTCTACCGCGGACTGCTGCTCTTTCATTGAGATATTAATCTGTTCAGTTTTTTCAATAGCTGTTTTTGTTTTATTGTCCATATCCGTTTTAAGTTTTTTCTGTTCTTCAAGTGCTTTAACTGTTGTTACCGCATTCTCCTGCAGTGTGTTTAGGGAACTCATAGTTTCATCAATGAATTCAAGGATCTGATTAATAACTTTGTCTGATTCAACAGCATCTTTTTTGTTGGTTTCTATCAGGTCTGAAATTCTGTTTAATTCCTGAGTGGAGTGATCGGCAAGTTTACCTATCTCCTCAGCAACGACTGCAAATCCTCTGCCATGTTCACCCGCTCTTGCTGCTTCTATTGCTGCGTTGAGAGAAAGAAGATTTATTTTGTCAAAAAATTCTTCAATTATTGTTATAACAAGAGTTATATCATTTGAGTTCTGTAGAATTTTCTTATTAATAATATCAAGTGTCCCGGAAGCTTCACTCCCTTTTTTAGCATTCTTGAGAAATGCCACCAGGGTGTCTTTCATACCGCTTCCGTAATTCTCTATAGAATCAATCGATGACGAGAGGGCATTTATACTGGAGGAGAGTTCTTCAATAGACTGTTTTTGATAATCTGTAGCTTTTGAAACATTTTCGGTCCCTGCAGAGATCTCTTCAACTGTGGCTGAGAGTTCTTCCATTGAAGCGGCCTGCGACTGAGCATTATCAGAATATTTTGTTATGATATTATAATTTTTATCAATAGATTCATTTAATTCTATAACTGCATTTTTAATCGTTGAAACAAGAGATTTTATTTGAGAATAATTTTCTTTGTTTTTTTCTGATTCTTTTTCAGCGGTACTTACAGCTCTGTTTAAAAATTTTGCTGTAATAGTTCCTAAAATATATAGCAGAGTAAGGGTTATGAGGCCATCGATAAATGTTGAATTTACAGTCTGAACAAGGAAACCTGTTGCTGCTGGTTTAGCTATGAAAAAATAGAAGTATGTATGTGTAGAAAAAAAAGTCAGCAGAACTGCTGTTGAAACTGTAAAGGAGCAGTAAAGAGTGGCGAATCCTATACAAAGATGCATAAATACTCCCATGGTAACGCCTGAGAGATAATATGGTCTTGAAAGAAATCCTGCTGATGCTATAAAACATGCTGTGAATGCAAGTGTGTTTGCGCCCAATTCAACTCTTCCCGATCTGATAAGGAGAATGATAATTATACATGAAGAGCCGAGCATCGAGGAGGATTTTGCTATTTCAATCATTCTGCTGGAATCGAGAAAAAAGAGTCCGAAAATATTAAGAATCAGAAGCCCTGAAAGTATTGAGAAACTGAAAATAAATACATATTGAGCTTTTTTAAAACGGATGAAATCTTCGGGAGGGTATTTTTTTAAAAATTTTGTTAATAAACTGTTCATATTCTGTTTTTCCATTTTATATATATTTTTTACTAATCAAATATCTTTTTAGTGTAATAAGATTTTTCATGATAATTCTAAGTGAATTCAAATTATAATAAAAAGATAAACTGCTTATTAATATCTATTGCTATTATAAAGGAAAATTTTTCTATCAAAAAATATTGATTATTGAAAAAGCAGTATAATAATTTTATAAGTGATTTAATTCTGATACGGGATTTTATAATTATAATGAAACTTAATTGCGATCGGGGGAATCATGCTGGTTAACAGATATATAAATTTTATTTTAAAACGGCCTGTTACGGTTATAATAATTCTTCTTTCTGTTACTGTTATACTCGGTTCAGGAATAAGAAAGATCGAATTTGATAATTCCTATGATGTTATGATGCCGCAGAAGGATTCTCTTTATCTGTACAACGAAGAGACTAAAAAGATTTACGGTAATCTTGATAATTTTATAATCTCTGCGGTAACTTCCAATGAGAATATCTGGTCTGAAGATTTTTTCAGAGATTTTAACAATCTGGTAACCGACCTTGAAGAATATAAAAAATATGATGAAGTTAAAGAGACAATCAGGACTACAGCACTTGATGGATATGAAAAAAATGAGAAAGATAAATCTCTAAATTCATTACTCGAAGTATTCAGTTCGGATCCTGTTTTCCAGAGAGCTATTTCAAGAGAATTTTCTAACTTATCAGATGAACGGGGAAGTTATAGTTCTGTTTCTGCTGAAATAAAAGGTACTTTTACCGGAAACCGGAATTCTGGTGTGAGTGATAAATCTGATAAAAAAATTTCCGATAAAGAATATAATGCATTTAAGAAAAGAATTAATTTTATAAATGATATTAAGAAGAGTGAAACTGTTGATAATATTATCTCACCCCTGACAGCTAAAGATATAAGCGGAAAAGATGATACTCTAAGATCAGTTGATCTTGTTGATACCGGTGAAGATGGGGAAAGAATTTTACCATCAAGTGAAAATGATTTTAAACTCTTCAAGGAGCGGCTCAGAAAAAATCCGGCTTTCAGAGGAGCTCTCTATACTGATGATGCGGCGGGAAATATAACAGATTTCGCTCTTGTTGTTAAGTTTACCAATACAAAAGATCACGATCAAGTAACACGTGAAGTATCGAAAATAATTAACAGCTATTCCGGTCTGAATTCAATTATTCAGGGAGTTCCGGTAATCAATAAATATCTCAGCGATTATATGCATCGTGATCTGGTCAATTTCCTCCCTCCCATATTTGTAGTTATTCTTATTGTTTTCTTTCTAAATTTCAGATCTGCAAGAGGTGTATTTCTTCCACTGGTTACATTAATACTTTCCGACATCTGGGTTATCGGGCTCATGGGGCATCTGGGATTTAAACTGACAATGCTCGGGGCTTCATTGCCGTCGCTTATCGTAGCAGTGGGGAGTTCGTACTCTATACATATTGTAAATCAGTACTATATTGATCAGAGAGTGTCAAGGCAGAGTGACAAGTCCGAGGGGTTGAGAATGTCGATGTCTCATATATCCGTGACTGTCATACTTGCCGGTTTAACCACGTTTCTCGGTTTTGCATCACTGATGACAAACCAGGTAACTGCCATAAGAGACTGGGGGCTATTTTCTGCATTGGGTGTTTTGTCAGCTGTTATTATCTCAACATCCCTGATTCCTGCAATAATGATGCTCCTTCCTCTCCCTGAAAAACCGGTTAAAAAAGATCAAACCTCTGCAGATAAGGCAGACTTAACAGATAAACTGATTTTAAAGTTAACCGGAGTTTCAATCAATAATTATGGTAAAGTAATAGTAGCGACTATAATTGTTCTGATAATTTCAATTGCCGGCGCATCAAGAATGAAAGTTGAAACTTCAGTCCTTTCCTATTTTAAAGAGGGGGATTACATAAGAAAAAGCTATCAGATAATCGGAGACGAATGATCTCTATATCGGACGGACAGATGCATTTACAGATGTAATTAAAACAATGCATATGGCGATGAATAATGATAATCCCGATTTCTATAAAATTCCCGAAAACAAAACTGACATAATTGATTATTTAGAAATTTACAGCGGAGAGGATGAGAATAGTGACGGGCGTATTGATGATTTTGAATCATATGTCGATCCGGGATACAGATCGGCTCTTATCTTTGTAAAGCATAACGACAGGAATAAAATTCTCGGGACTTCAGATTTTAATCTGATTCAGAAAAAACTGGACAGATATCTTGAGCAGAATCTTGATAAGAGATACTCCTACTCGATTAATGGTGTTCCGTCTATTATAGTAAGATTATCAAAGTATGTTGTCTCCGGGCAGGCGAACAGTCTTATCTTCTCTCTTGCCACTGTTTTATTTGTTGTAATAGTACTGTTCAAAAATTTTAAAGCGGGATTGATTTCGATGATCCCCATGGGTACAGCAATAATAATGAATTTCGGTATTATGGGTTGGGCAGGAATTAATCTTGATTATGCAACTTCGATCATTGCCTGTATAGTCATAGGAATAGGTGTGGATGATACCATTCACTTTCTTAACACATACCGGCATTTTATGGAGGAGGAGCATGATGTTGACAGAACAATTGTCAGAACTCTTAAACTTTCAGGGAAAGCAATAATTTATACATCTCTTGCTTTGATATTCGGTTTTTCTGTTCTGATGCTTTCCAATTTCAAACCATTGATTTTTTTCGGTATACTCTGCGCGTCGACCATGATAACTACCACCATCGGTGCTCTTGTAATTCTCCCTTCAGTAATAAAAGCAACGGATGTTGATCTTTCTGAAAGCACCTCTAATTCTCTTTTCTGGAGGATTTTTAGTTTCGGTAAGCTCTTTGATATTGAAAAAAAATAGATATGCTCATGTGGAACGCTGGTTTCTATAAAGCAGATAAATATCAAAAACAAAAATTATATATCCCCGCCGCGACGGGGGATAATGGAATCTATTTTACTTTAGAACGTTAAAGGAATAAAACCGGATTAGAACAGATTTTAAAATTTATATGTTACAGATACTCCGTATACCGGATTTCCTCTTTCATCAAGAGTGAAGAGGGGGGATGGTATTATATATTCATCGGTTACTTCGCCTGTTGATAAGTTTTCTTTTTGCAGAATGGCATGAATAATTTCAACTGATTTTGAAAGCGCAAGGATAGATCCGAATATAATACCTCTATTTTTATTTGATTCCCCTTTCTTATAACTCTGAGAAGCATCGTCGTAATACTCAGGAGTTGAAAACTCACGTATGGTCATGTATAGCAGTATATTGTTAAGATGAAAGTAGAAGTACCCCCACTGTCTGTCCCCTCTGTAAAAATGGCCCGCACCGTTACTTGTCAGCGAGAGAAGCGCGGCAGTTGCAGTATTACCGAGAAGTTCGTTATTCTCTTTGAAATATGATACCTGATGAAGATAGTTGTAATTGTATGAATCAACGAAGAGCGGCATCCCCCCTGCAAGAAGCATATACCATGCAAAATAGTTCATGGCCCTGTCATCACGGGTAATGTCCTTATTCTTTTTTTTAAGATTCTCAGGAGAGTTCAGGAAACCTCTCGCTTCCATATATAAATATGGCGGAGCACTGAGCATCCATAATCCCAGACCCTCCCAGTCCTCATTCATATAATATCCCAGGATGGGGGATGAAACCGGCATTGAAGCACTTGCCGCGGGTATAATAGCAAGGATAAATAATGTATCATAAAAGGATGTCTGACTGAAAACAATTTCGTTTTTTCTTGTTCTGTAAAATCCTTTTATTGCTTTACTCTCATTTCTAAAATCAATAAGTATAAAATACTGATTATCCTCAATGTTGATTGTTAAGGGGGAGAGAACACCTTCATTAATTTCAGTCTCTCCTGTACTTTGTATAAAATTGTTTTTATCGGATGAATAGACAGTGTATCTGCCGGTGGTTTTGTAATTATCGGAGAGTATCAATCGGCTCTCTTCTTTTCTGATTTTAACCGGGATCTGAAAAATGCTTAATGTTTTTGCCAGGAATTCGGCAGCATGCTCTTCGCTTATGAGACTGAATTCTCTTGAGCTTATCGATACGTCCATGGGAATTTTAACTTCGTAGCTGTTTATTACTCTCTGATTGAATGGAATTTTAATTCCGTAAGCCTGAAGCTTTATCACTATGGATTTTTTATAGTCGGTTACAGTGCCGGATACTATGAGGTTTATATCCGCATCATCGGCAAATTTTAGAATGCATTTTTCCTCGATGCAGCTGAATTTTGTCAGTTCCCGGTTTATTACTTCCGGCTGTATGACAGAAAAAGAATTGTTTTTAAGTATTTCAAGAATATGTTTTTCCAGCACCAGCGCCAGAGTCGATGCCCGTTCTGTGTTAGATGAAATACCTGATACACCGGCTAATGGAGCAGCGTAGATAGCTCCGGTAAGATTTAATAGGAGTATGATAAGGAATAGTTTATTTTTCATTTATATATCTGTAGTAAGCTTTGGAGTATCTTTCTCCGGAAGGGAAATATACTCTTTAATGTCTGATGTTATGATTTGTGAAGATGTTGTGCCGTATGTCAAATAAAAAAGATAATTATAGATATGTTCTGAAAATTGCGGCAAGTTTACCCATAATAATAACATCGTCACACTCGATGGGCTTATAAGCTGCATTCCTCGGCATGAGCCTGATTGTTTCAGATGTCTTTTGCAGAACTTTAAGTGTTGCTTCTTCATCGACCAGAGCTGCTACAATTTCACCGTTCTCAGCAGTATTCTGCTTTTTTATAACAGCAATGTCACCATCAAAAATCCCCCCTTCAATCATGGAATCACCTCTGATTGTAAGAGCAAAATATTCGCCACGGCTGAACATCTCCTGAGGAAATGAAAGATAATCTTCGATGTTCTCTTCAGCAAGTATGGGTGAGCCTGCAGCAATTCTTCCAAGAAGAGGGATACTTACCCCTGAACTTTTAATTTCAATTTCATCATCTATAATAACTATTGCACGGGATTTGTTGTGTTCTGTCCTGATAAAACCTTTCTTTTCGATGGCTTTCATATGGTCATATGCGCCCTTTACTGTTATGCCGAATTTATCCCCTATCTCTCTAACCGTTGGAGGGAAACCTGAATCGATTATTGCTTCTTTTATAAAATTCAGTATGAGCTGCTGTTTATCTGTAAGATCTTTTGCCATTTTATACCTTCCATCGAAACTAAACATAATGATAGCATACATTTGTTATATGTCAAGTATTATTGAATAAAATCCGGTTTGGTTTATAAAAAATTAGAATTATATGTCTCCGCCGATTACAACGGCAGGACAATAGATCATTTTTCAAAAATGCAATAATTTGCTGCCTGTGAACAGATTATAAAGAAACAATTTTTTAATTTACATTAAAATATATCTTGAGGAATTACTATTGTATTGGGTAATATTTATATTGGCGAATGTTATAAAATAAATTCACCAATTTTTTAAATTTAATGAGAGGTGTGTATATGTATAAACAGGAGAATTTTGACAGCAAAGTCATTGATATGAAAAAATTTACCTCTCTTATAAAACCGGGGAATAAAATATTTCTCACAAGCGGGCCGGCAATACCGGCAATTGCAGCCAGGGAGATAACCACATCAGAGAGTTTAAGAAATTTCGATCTGGAAATTATACAGCTTTTTTCTTCTGACGATTTTTTTACAAGTGAATCCTGCGATATACAGAATTACCGTCTTAAAACCTTCAGGAGCGGAGAGACAGCAGTGGAGGATGTCTGCAATGGTAAAGAGGATTACATCCCTGCCAATCTTGTAGAAATTCCATATATATTTGCAACCAAGGCTATAGAAATAGATATAGCTGTTATTACAACATCACCCCCTGACAAAAGAGGTTTCATGAGTCTTGGAGTTGCGATAGATGTTGCAGATACTGTTATTAAAAATGCCTCACTTGTTATCGCAGAGGTAAATTCGAATATGCCTGTAACCTACGGAGAAACGTCAATTCATGTCGATCAGATAGACCATGTGATTCTGAGCAATGAAGCTCTTCTTGAAAGAGAACGTAAACCATATGATAGTATTCAGGATCTGATCGGATGGCACGTGAGCAATCTGATACAGGACGGATCGACAGTAGTTCTTCATGTGGGACGAATTTTTGATGCAATTGCAGTACATCTCATGTCTAAAAGAAATCTGGGGATTCTTACTAATGTTGTGTCGGACTGGATTATTGATCTTGTTGAGGCCGGCGCTGTTTCTGTGGAGAGAAAGAGAGAGTCCGGGGGGCAGATATCAACAAGCTACTGCTACGGATCAAAGGAACTTTATGATTACGTTGATAATAATCAGCTATTCGGTTTCTACCCCATAGCAAAACTTGCTAATCCGCTGAGTATTAAAAATATTTCGAAACTGATAAGCATTATGAACGTTGAAAAGATAGATATAACTGCTGCAAAGGTTCTCGTTTACTCCGGTGATGATCTTCTTTCCGGTTATGAGAGCAAGTTTAATTTTGCTGCAGGTACTGCTTTTTCAGGGAGCGGTAAAGTCATCTTTGCACTTAAATCCATGGGACAGGAGGGTGAGAGTAATATAGTCATATCTCACGACAGAGATAATGACAGGATCAGGTCAACGTTGAGTGCCGCAAGATATGTCGTTACTGAATACGGAGTTGCTTCGTTATTCGGTAAGTCCAACAGGGAGAGGGCATTGTCACTTATTGAAATCGCTCATCCTGATCATAGAGAGGCTCTGTTTAATAAAGCGAAAGAGCTCGGTTATCTATATCCGGATCAGATATACAGATCCATATCTGCAAATTATCCGATTAAAATTGAAACTGTAAAAACATTTAAAGACGGGCTTGAACTTAAAATCAGACCTATCAGAGCATCCGATGAGGATATGATGAGACGTCTATTCTATAAGTTTTCCGATGAATCGAAATATTACAGGTATTTCACTCATGTAAAAGTTATGCCTCATAAAAACATGCAGAAGTATCTCAGTGTAGACTATGAGAAAATTATGGCAATAGTGGCAGTTCTTCAACAGGGTAACACCGAAAGGATTGTTGCGGAAGCAAGATATGCCGCTTTCCCGAGCGGAGACGCCTATGAGATGGCTTTCCTTGTAGATGAGGAGTTTCAGGGGAAGGGACTTGCAACTTTTCTGGCAAACTTTCTGATAAAAATTGCAAAGGATAGAGGAATAAAAAAACTTACAGCTTCAGTTCTTGCGCAGAATCAGAAGATGCTTACGGTATTTGAAAAGCTTACGGTAACTCCGGAAAAACATTATGACGGCGATACTATTGAACTTGAATTTCTTCTGCAGGATTAATCCGGGGATTCATTTTCGATCAGAGAGTCTATATGGAGTATAGACTTTCTGATCAGATAAAAAACAAAAACAGCATTTAAACCGTCAGATATTGGTGCGGAAATCCATACTCCGTTCAGGCCGAATATAAGTGGCAGGAACCATAGCAGCGGAAGGAGGAACAGCACCTGACGTGTAAGGGTCATCATAGTTGCCAGATAGACTTTCCCTGTGGACTGGAAATAATTGCTCGCTACCACCTGGAATCCCACTGCCGGGAGCATCAGCATAAAAATTCTCATGGCAGGAACACCTTTAACAATCAATTCGCTGTTATTGTTGAACACAAGGATTATCCAGTAGGGGAAAATCTCTCCTATAATAAATGCAGTAACTGAAAGTATTGTGGCATACTTAATGGTGAGCATTAAGGTCTCTTTTACTCTTTTGTAATTCCCGGCACTGAAGTTATACCCCAGAATAGGCTGTGCCGCCATATTGATTGCTATTATAGACATTATGAAAAGTGTTGCCACACTGTTGATAATTCCCATAACTGCAACGGAGATATCACCTCCGTATTTAATCAGCTGAGTGTTGAATACACCCTGCACCACACTATTTGCAATCTGCATAATAAATGGTGCCATACCTGAGGCTACAATTCCCGTTACAATTAATCTGTCCGGGACCATGTTCCTGAGATGAAGACGTATTACAGATTTTTTTCCTCTGAAATGAGCTATTACATAAGCGGCCAGAACAAATTGAGCAATTACGGTACCGAGTGCCGCTCCCTTCACACCCATGCCGAAACCGAATATAAAAATTGCATCGAGAATTATATTAATTGAGATGCTGATCAGCATGGAATACATGGCAATTTTAGCATTACCCTCAGACCTGATTGAGGAATTCAATCCGTAGCCGGTAACGGCAAATATTGTTCCCAGGAGTATTATATCTAGGTAGTCGTTGGCGTAGCCGAAGGTTTCCATTGTCGCTCCGAATGATTTAAGGAGCGGAACTTTAATTATAAATCCGGCAATGGTTAGCAGTATAGATACTGAAATCATCAGCGTAAGGGCATTCCCGAGTATTTTTTCGGCTTTATCTTTATCTCTTTTCCCCAGCGCTATTGAGGTCATTATTCCCGATCCGATACCGAAGAGCATACCGAATCCCATAATTATTATCATTATGGGGAAAACAACTGTAAGTCCTGAAAGAGCTGCATGACCCACACCCTGGCCGATAAATATCCGTCCTATTATATTATAGAGAGCGCTTGTAATTACCGCAATAAAAGCAGGGATAAAATAACTTAGAAGAAGAGCACCGATATCCTTTCCTGCGAGATCTCTTGTCTGTTTAACCATATATACCTTTTGAGGTGTGAACCTCTAATATTGTCAAAGGTTAAAACTACGAAGATTTTATTCAATTAAATAAATTAAATTGTATTTTTTTCAGTACTGATTTCTTAACTTAATGTTGTTGTAAATGTTCTTATGTTCCCGCTGCTGCAAGGATATAAAATCGTCACTAGTGCTTAGACCGGATGATTTCTCATTAAATAGTTCTTTATATAATACCGAAAAATCTCCCGGCTACTTCGGCAGGGTCAGCACATCGCTCTCGGCCACCCTCTTTAATAAAGAGGGTTTAGACTTCCGGAATTTCATAACCACCTTTTTCAAAGGGGGATGTTGAGCGAAACGAGACGGGGGGATTTCAGGTTTATGGCTGATAAATTATTGATTCAAAACCACAAGGTCAAAGCATAAGTTTATGAATTCTTACTCAACTTTTAAATGTTCAGATCTTTATTTTCTTGATTTTTTATTGTTATAAGTAGTCATATGATTGTAACAGATTTAAGCGGATTTGATCTTTATTAAGAAGCAGTAATTATTGAACTAACACATATTTCTGGGCCATTTCAATTTAAGGAATAAATACATGATCAGTACAACTTTAATTTTTAAAGGGGGATTTATTATGATCCCCATTATTCTGGGGTCGATAATAGCTCTTGCGATTGTAATTAACAGAATTAATTATTTTTTATCCATAAAGATGGATGTTGATTCATTCATTGATAAAATACATTCTCTGGTAAGAGCGGATAAAATTGATCAGGCTGTTAATGAATGTTCCGGCGTTAAGCATCCCATCGGTAAAGTCTTTCGTGCCGGGCTTGAAAATATTCACAAAGACCGTACAGGTATTGAACGGAGTATGGAGAGATCCGGAACGGTGGAGATTGCCGATGCAGAGAAGTATATGCTGCTCCTTGTTATTATAATAGGCGTGGAGCCTATGCTGGGGTTTCTGGGAACTATTATAGGTCTTATCAATTCTTTCATGGCATGGGAAAAATTTGCAGCTTCGGTTACAGTAGATTTTCTTGCGGGGGGGATTTATCAGGCGATGATTACTACTGCAGGCGGGCTCATGGTTGCGATTCCATATTACATTATATACCATGTAATGGTCGGCAGAATTAATAGACTCGCCCGTGAATTGAATCATCAGGGTGAGGAGCTTCTGGATCTGATTCAGGATACACGGAAGGCCGGTTAAATGAAAATTACACCATCCACTAAACTTCTTGTATCGCTGGAATCTGCGGCACTGACTGATATTATTATGAATCTGTTTATATTCTTTTTTATCAGTTTCAGTCTTCTTTATACTTTCAATCAGCATAAACAGTCTGATATAAAGGTAAATCTTCCAAAAGGGACAACTGATATGGAGCAGTTTAAGGGGCCTGTCATTGTCAGTATTACAAAGGAGAATATTGTGTACTTTAATTCAGAGAAGATTGAATTAAAGGACCTTACTTCACATTTAACAAAGAATATTGAAAGGACAATGGCTGACGGACTGGTCATTAAATCAGATAAAGATGCTTCGGTCGATACTCTTGTAAAAGTTCTTGATACATCAAAAGCCGCGGGGATAAATAAGCTTGGAATTTCTATTGAAGTTCCGAAAAATCCCGGGGGGCTTCAATAGAGACAACCCCCGGGATTTTCTTTTTTGTAATATTTAAAAATACCGTGGAGGTCTTATTTGCTGAATACTCTGTCAAGAAAAGCAATCATTTCATCAGCTACCTCTTTTAACTCTTTCCCTCTGACAATGCCATGCCGGTCCGATTTGATCTTAATCAGCTCCTTGATTGGAGAACTGATTTTTGAAAATATTTCATCGGCACTTTGCGGGTTAACTACCGGGTCCCCTGTTGCCTGGATAATCAGCGCGGGTATCGTAACCTTCGAAAGATTACTCTCGACATGTTTCATCAGTTTCCCGAGTTCATAGGTTCCGTTAATGGGATTTCTGGAATAATTTATGTCGGGATTTTCAGGGACATTCGGAACAAATTCCATTTTACCTTTTTCAATCTTAAACTTTTTCAGTATAGTATTGAAAAAACTTACAGCTCCTGTAAATGAAGCTCTTATATCCTGAAGTCGCAGCGGTGCGCTGATAGAAATCAGAGCTTTCAGTTTAGGCCCTTTCTGGACTGCCTGAAGCAGAGCCAGTCCCGCACCGGTGGAAAACCCTGCTATTGCAAATTCGCTTACACTGTTTTTCATTACAACGTAGCCCCTGTTCACGGATTCATTCCAGTCCTGCCATCTCCGTCCGGAGAGATCTTCCGGCGTTGTGCCATGGCCGCGAAGGCGTACTCCATAGACCGAGTAGCCTGCTTTATAAATCTTATCGGCGAGCAGCTTTACTTCTTTCGGTGCTGCCATGTAGCCGTGAACAAGTATAACCCCTTTAGTACTGAAAATATTATGAAGAAAAAAAGGTTCACCCACCGATTCAGGTTTTGAAACCCCTTCTCTATAAAACTTGTTGTAATCCTCTTCAAATAGCTTCTGATCAAGTTTAAGAAATGTATCTCTGATTTTAATTTTTACAAGCCATGGAGTCATAAACATTATACGCCGGAGTATTGTTGTAAGTTCAGATAACGGTTCAATTTCATTTTTTAAAACTTCAATGAAGTTATCTTTCCGGACTATATGAAAATTGTAAAGCAGGGCAAATTTCCCCATATTTTTTATAATCTTGTCACCTTTGATCTCAACAAGGTTATTCTTAACAGCCTCTTCCATGAAGCTGTCATATTTTTCATGGAAAACATCCGAACCGATATTATTTCTTTTAATCAAAGTGGAGTGGAGTGAGTATTTTTTAAGTTTTTTAACTCTCTCCAGGGCCAGAGAGGCTCTGTTTTTAAAGTCATAATCACTTATGGAGTTTTTGGGATAGTTTGCAAGTATATATGCAAAGATGTGATCATGATTTACAGTTGTCATTCTGTAAATTGAATCCATATAGTCCTGCATAACTTTAATACTGAGTCTATTTATATAATCGCTATCGCCGATCTCTCCGAAGCATGTCTCCTGTCTGCATGAAAATATATTTTTTATTATTGATGTTCTGTTCACATAGTCGGACATTTTCAGCGCTTTGCCGAAATTGATATCAATGTCTACACCCTTTGTAAGCATTGTTCCTTCAATTTCAAGCTCTTCAGCAACCCGGCCGGTTGTTTCTCCTGTGAATTTTTCCACCATTTTTTTTATGAAATTATTTCTGGCCCGTATGGGGTAGTATGTGATATTTACCGGAACAATATATGTCGATCCGGTAAGTATACTGCTCATATCCTCTTTATTAAAATCATATACAGCTTTAATCATGTCTATATCTTCAAAGCGTTTTTTGTCATAAAGTTTTTTTATGACCTGTCTGTATATTTCCACCTGAATTGCAATTTTAGCTGCACCGGTATGCGGAGGTCTCCTTATGCCTGTATTATAAACAAGAAATTTACCCTTCTCGACCAGTTTTTTATCTTTTATCATCTGCCCTTCGGGAAATATTATTACATTTGTTTTTCCGGTTAGCAGGGCATTTGCCAGTATTTTATCTCTCTGAGGATCTTTGGTAGAAACTGCCCCCATTTTATGAAGTATAGACTCGAGTTTTCCCTTAAAAAAAGAGGAATCAGCAAGTGAAAGGGAATGCTGGTTTGTATATTTATGAATAACATAGGGGAGAAAAGCTGTTTCCATTCGTGTAAAATGGTTTACAACAAAAAGTATATGGTTGGCGGGGATATTTTCAACCCCGTGAACTCTTATATCTGCCTCCGATGCTTTGAATACAGCGTCAAGAGTCAGTCTTGCCGCACTCAGCATAAATTTTGAAAGGGGCATGTGCAACCTCCGGGTAATTAATCAGTAATTATTATTAAAATAGTCTTCTATAATTTTCTTATGATCAAAAGCCATATTTTCAGGAATTTCATTTTCTGAAAAAACAGCCGCTTCTGCAGCATCGTCTCTTCCTTCCGGTTTACCCGATGCGGATGCTATAAACACCGTTGAAATCGTGTGATGCCGCGGATCCCGCGCCGGATCGGAATAAGTATGAAACTGGCGGATCAGTTTAATCTGCAGAGCGGTCTCCTCTTCCGCCTCACGCACGGCAGCCTCTTCAAGGCTTTCCCCATAGTCGACAAACCCTCCCGGGATAGCCCAGCCAAGGGGGGGATTCTTCCTTTTGATTAAAACGATCCCTTTTTTTTCATTGTTATCAATTTCGATTATAATATCGACTGTTGGAAATGGATTTCTGAATGTTTTATCAGTCATAAAAGATCCTCTTAAATTAATATTAATATGAATATTTTATATAAGCAAGCAATTAATATTAAAGGATGTATCGCTGAGGAGATTTAATACGGTAGTAAATTATTTTCGGGGGTGCATATGCGGAGCGCTGTGTCTCTAAAAATAAACTGCTATCATTTAATACTTTGGATATGATATATAAAACATATTGACTAAATTTAATATATCCATGAATAATTGAACAACCGTACAATATAAAGACAGCAATAGAGAGTGATGATTTGAGTGTAATGTTTTAAATCCCGGAGTGAAAGAGATCTCAAGGCTTTTTCTGCAGAGAATATATTTACACCTGTTTTAAGCAGTTACATCATATCCGGTCATCATCTTCAAAAATCAAGTTAAGGAGTTATGCAATGAAAGTTAAGGATATGTTTGATCTCTCGGGTAAAGTTGCAATTATAACCGGGGGCGGAAGAGGGATTGGCGAGTTTATGGCTGAAGGCCTGGCAGAGGCCGGTGCGGATATTGTTCTTGCTTCGAGAAAAGTTGAAACCTGTGAAGCAACAGGTAAGAGACTTGCAGAGGCCAATGGTGTAAAATACCTTGCGGTAAAGTGTGATCTCGGGAAAGAAGAGGATATTCAGAATCTTGTTGATTCTGCTATGAAAAAGTTCGGCAGAGTTGATATTCTGATTAACAATTCAGGTGTTACCTGGGGAGCTCCGACTCTTGAATTCCCCATCGAGGGGTGGGATAAGATATTTAATGTAAATGTTCGTGGGGTGTGGATTCTTACTCAGAAAATTGCAAATATAATGAAAGACAGCGGCGGCGGGAAAAT
>PGXT01000181.1 GCA_002839285.1 Spirochaetae bacterium HGW-Spirochaetae-5
ATGAAGAATCCTTCCGGGAAGTCCGGCTGCTTTTGCAAAAAAAGTACTCGTATGTATGGGATTTGAATCATTCGAAACCTTCGCATACTTTTTCTCCTGCCCTCTTTCAGTCTTTATTAAAAATTTAACTCCGGTCTCTTCTGAATAATCCGGAAGAGCATACCTCTCTTTTTTCGAAATACCCCCTTCTCTCTTCTCAAATACCCTGACAACAAAACCTGTTTCAGCTTCGAGTATAAGCTTTCCATGAGAGCTCCCCTCTGTTTTTACAAGGAGGAGCTCCCCCGCCGCTGTATCGGTTATATCAGCTATTGTCATCTTTATGCTGAAATGATCCTCATGCGACACTGCACCATATGATTTAAGGCTCTGCTGTCCATGCACCATTCTCAAAAGATTAAGATTCAAATCTCTATGAGTTATTATCTCTCTAAAAAGAGGATAGAGTTCTTTTGAAAAGAAGAAAGGGGGTGCAGGGGAATCATGCCCTGCATACTTTTCAAAATCATCACATGTGGCATCAACATAATCGTGTATCTCATTGAGGCCGAATGGTCCGAAGTCTTTTTTTATTGTATAACCGATCATTCCGCGGTTCATAGCCCTGGCGTTGATATTACGGAAAATTGATCTGAAAACAGAAATATTATTAATCAGCATATCCGGCCCCCTACTCCCGGTTATCCGCCCCTCTGTCCCATTCACCTTTTTCCCTGAGACCATCTATAATTGTAATTGCCTGTTTCTTTAAATTCATATAGTCAACTTTTGCTACACGGTTCAGTGGCATATTCCCCGGTTCAAGAATTACAGCGAAAGATGGTCTGGAATATGATGATATATCACTGCAGGAATCGATAACCTCTTCCGGAGTTATCGATGAGCCCGGTGCAGGTTCCACAAAAGCAATAATTGCTTCCATATAGATATCATGAGGTACACCGACACAGGCTATTGCTGATGCCCTTGCGCCGAGTTTCCGGGATATATGATTTACAACATCCTGAGGATATACCTGATAACCCTTCGGTTTAATTACAAACTTGGCCCGTCCCACAAAATGAAGGCCTTCATTGTCATAGTAGCCGAGATCACCGGTGTAGCATACACGATCCCTGGAAACAGCCTTTACCGTATTCTCTTCATCCTTGTAGTATCCGAGAAAAATCTGCGGTCCGGCAAAGCATATCTCTCCGATCTCACCCGCCGGAAGCTCTTTCCCTGCAAACCCCTCCCTTGTCATAGGCTCACGAATGCTTATAGGACAAAGCTTCATGTCGTAACCAATGCTTCTGGCTATCTCAGTCACCATTGCATCAACATCTGTATATGTGCAGAATCCCGCAGTCTCGGTAAGACCAAGCCCGGTCCCGATTTTCGGAGCCATAGACTGCATCTTCTTAAGAAATTCAACGGGAACCTCCTGTCCTCCGTAAAGAATAAAACGGAGAGATGAAAGATCATACTTCTCGTAGTCGGGGAGCTGCCATTCAAGATTAAAAAGAGCGGGGATCTGACCGATAACAGTGACCCTCTCCTTTTCTATGGCTTTAAGGCTTTTTTCCGCATTAAAAATATGAAGAATAGCCGACTTGCAGCCTCCGAATATGGAAGTGGCTAGCTGTTCTGTAATACACCCCACATGTGATGGCGGGAGATTTACAAGCATTGCATCTTCAGCATTAAGCTCAAAGGCGACTGAGAGTCCTATATTCTGAATAAGTATATTTTCATGGCAGAGCAGAGCAGGCTTCGGTGAGCCGGTTGAACCGGTTGTAAATATAATCAGACAGGGGTCTCTCTTTTCTACCAGTTTGCGGGCTTTTTTAACTGCACCTGTAAAGAGACTCTTTATAAAAATCTTTTTTATATCCTTTGCAAATTCCGAAATTCCCGTTGCACCCTCCATAATAAATTCCGGCTCTTTCTGAAACTGCACCCAAAGATCAACACCTTTTACACTCTTCATAACTTCGGTTATTATCGGACGGAAATCTGCCAGCGGAGTCTTCCCGAGAAAAAAATACCCCTTTGGTTTGATTTTTTCAAAACAGTATATGATCTCCTCCCCCTTCAATCTTAAGTCAAGCGGAGCAACTATAATTCCTGTTCTATAACATGCATAAATAAGATATATATGTTCCTTAAGCAGAGGGAGAGACGTGGCAATAATATCCCCCTTTTTAAATCCGCATGAAAGCAGCTTTGCCGCGAAAGCATTCACCGACTGATTAAATTTTTTCCAGCTGATAATCTCTCCGGTGTCGAATTCCGCCAATGCTGTTGAATTTTTTCTCTTCTTTGAGTATAGATGAACATAGTCGGCAAGATTTGGAAGCAGGTTTTCATATTGTGAAGCCGCAAGAGCTTCTTTCTTCTCTTTCATTGGTCAGCTCCTTAATTATACAATTTGGTATAATTGTATAACACAATAGAGCAATTACAAGTATTTTTTCATTTTTTTATAAAAAGCTGGATTTAAGCAGTTATTTACAATCAAGTGTAATAAATTAGTCTTATAATCTTACATGTTATTGTTTTTTAAATAATTTTATTTACCATCGGTAAACACAGACATAATCCCTCATGCATTCAGCATATATCTCCTTAAAAATAGAGAGCAAATTAGATTTCTTACCGGATTAAAACTTGCGTCAATCGCCCTCACCCTCTCCCGCGCCAGCGGGAGAGGGTGGTCGAGCGATAGCGATGAACGGGAGAGGGCGCAGATATTTTTTTTACCCGAAATTTAACATTCACCTGGAAAATATTTTAAAATCAGAAACTACATCTCCTTGACAGAAAATCTGCTCCGTGCTTCGAGTATATACTTTATAAACAATGTAATTCCCACAGTTCAACCAACTGTGAATCAACTGAAAATAATGGAGAACCAAATGATACGTATTAACGAAAACTATCTTAAACTGAAATCGTCATACCTCTTTTCTGAAATATCCCGGCGGGTTTCAACTTTCCAGAAGGATCATCCCGAAATGGAGATAATAAGAATGGGGATCGGTGATGTTACACTCCCCCTCCCTTCTGAAATTATCAAAGCTTTTCATGCCGGGGTCGACGAGATGGCCTCATCAAAAACTTTCCGCGGTTACGGTCCCGAGCAGGGATACGATTTTCTGCGCGAAACAATCGCACAGAACGATTTCAAAAGCCGCGGTGCTGATATTGCTGCTGATGAAATATTCATAAGCGACGGGGCAAAGTGCGACACAGGAAATTTTCAGGAGCTGTTTTCAATCGATACAAAAATTGCAATCCCCGATCCGGTATACCCGGTGTATGTTGATACAAACGTCATGGCCGGCCGAACAGGCATCTTAACTGACGGACGCTACGGAAATCTTGTATACATGAACTGTACTGCCTCAAACGGTTTTGTTCCGGATCTCCCCACTGAACCGGTTGATCTTATTTACCTCTGCTTTCCTAATAATCCCACAGGTGCAACAATAACTAAAGACCAGCTGAAAACCTGGGTTGACTTTGCCCGTGAAAATAAAGCCCTCATATTATATGATGCGGCATATGAAGCTTTTATTCAGGACGATTCTCTTCCAAAAAGCATTTACGAAATCGAGGGTGCAAAAGAGGTCGCCGTTGAGTTCAGAAGCTTTTCAAAAACTGCAGGTTTTACAGGAACACGTTGCGCATTTACAGTAGTACCGAAAGAGTGCATGGCTTATGATGCTGC
>PGXT01000182.1 GCA_002839285.1 Spirochaetae bacterium HGW-Spirochaetae-5
TAATTTTTCTGTTTAAGCGCTTCAATACATTCAAATCCGTTCACTGCAATATCAGTTCTGTATCCGAGTTTTTTCAGCATTGAATTTGCCACGACCTGATTTGTTTTATTATCTTCCACAAGAAGTATTTCAACTGATTCTCTATCAATATGGTCTCCATTTATATTAGCTGATTTTTTTACCGGACTCTGAGTTTTTTTCTGTTTCTCCAGAACTATTGTAAACCAGAAGAATGATCCTTCATTTTCGCGGCTCTGAACTCCTATGTTGCCCCCCATAAGCTCAACTATCTTTCTGGAGATGGCAAGTCCAAGCCCTGTACCGCCATACTTTCTGCTCATTGCGCCATCGACCTGTGTAAAGGGGATAAAAAGATCATCTATATGTTCCGGAGGTATCCCTACTCCGGTATCGGTTATTTCAAATTTTAATTTCACAGAATTTTCACTTTCATCATCAACAATGATATGAAAATCTATCTTCCCTTTTTCGGTGAATTTAATAGCGTTATGAGTAAGATTAGTTACAACCTGTCTTATTCTTCCGGAGTCACCACTTAATGAGCAAGGCACATCATCATCGATCTTGAAGTTAAACTCGAGATTCTTTTTTGAAGCTTTAACTGCCAGCATCTCTGTAATATCATACATTGCCGTCTGCAGATTGAAGTTATGAATATCCAGTTCAAATTTATCCGACTCAACCTTTGACAGATCAAGTATCTGATTAATTATCGCAAGGAGATTTTCTCCGCTGCTCTGCATAATTTCTATAAATCTTTTCTGTTCGGGATTAAGCTCCGAATCAAGGAGCAGGCTTATAATACCTACTATCCCGTTCATGGGGGTCCGTATTTCGTGGCTCATATTTGCAAGAAACTGACTCTTGGCGATGTTTGCGGCTTCAGCTGCAATGGCAAACTCATGCGCCCGCTCCAGAGCTGCCTCCAGCTGTTTGTTTGTTTCCATTAAATCATCTTCGGCCAGTTTCCTTGCTGTTATATCAATGACCGATATCATTCCGGCCGGTTTACCGTTATACTCAATTGAGTTCCCCTTGAGTGAAACCCATTTTTTATCACCATTCTTTGCAGTAATTGAAAACTCGTAGGACATACTGAAATTTTCTGACAGCTGGCGCATCAAAGCCCGTTCGCGGACAATGGGCTGATACTCGGGATCTACAAATTCCCAGAAATTCATCTTATAAAGTTCTTCCTGGGAATATCCCGAAATCTCCACACCTACCGGGTTGGTGTAAACCCAGTAATTCCCCTGATGAATCATTATCGCCACAGGTGAACATTCCGTAAGAGTTCTGAATTTTTCCTCACTTTCATATAAAGAATTATTGGTTGATATAAGCTCTTCATTTGTTGCTTCAAGTTCCTCAAGTGTTGCATGAAGCTCTTCATTAAGAAAGAAAAATTCCTGATTTTTCGCCTGAAGATCATCCTCTGCCTGTTTACGTTCCGTTATATCTTCGGCAACTCCGGCACAACGGAAAATGCGTCCATTTTTATCAAAAACAGGATTTGTTCTTGATCTTACCCATAATATATTTCCGTCAGCTTTCACTATCCGGTATTGATTTTCAACCGGAATAGAATTCGTCTTCAACTCATTATAATTTCTTAATACATTTTCACGATCATCGGGATGGATGATCTCTATAAACGAATTCGGATTTTCGTAAAGATCGCTGCAGGTATAGCCGGTAATTTTTTCATAGGCAGGGCTTACATATATAATTGAATCATCTTTTATATCACGGAGCCAGAATACTTCGTTCATACTCTCTGTAAGCTGATGGAAGTTAGCTTCACTTGTCTCTATTCTTTTCCCCGATTCAAAAAGATCAATGGCCATCTCAATTGACGAGAGAAGAAGATATTCGCCCGATCCTTTTAAAACATATCCATAGCGGGTAACAGATTTAACCTGATCAACAATCTCTTTCCCGGTATGGGCGGTAAGAAAAATTATAGGTATATCTCTTGTCTCGAGAATTTTTTTAGCTGTTTCAGCTCCATTCATACCGGAACCGAGATTAAGATCTACCAGAACAAGATCCAGCTCTTCATTATTTTTTACAGCTTCTATGGCCTGATCGCCATTTGAAACAGCAAGAACTTCATAACCGTTTTTTTTAAGCATTGCAGATTCGGTCAGAGCAATAATTATCTCATCCTCAACAATCAGCAGCTTCTTATTTTTCACGTTTCCCATTTCAGTTCCCGGAGCCCAACCTTATCCAGATTCAGACTAGAAGTCCCCCCGTTTCGCTCTGCTCAACATCCCCCTTAAATAAAGGGGGTGGCCGAAAGGCCGGGGAATTTTTTAGTTTTGTTATACTATAATTTTTTCTTTTACTGAAAATTACGAAACACCTACTCCAGTTCCTTCACGTTTTTTATAAGTTTAGGCACATCAAGTATGTACGCCACTTCACCTGTACCGAGTATTGTTGATCCGCTCAGCCATTGAAGTTTGCTGAATATTTTCCCCATAGGTTTAATTACTGTCTGGAATTCCCCGATAAGGTCATCTACCACGAGTCCTATTTTTTTTCTTGAATACTCGACAACAACTACTTTTGGTTTTTCCGGCTCCCCGCCTGTCTCTTTAAAGAACTCACGCATCCTCATGAAAGGGAGGACGTCCCCTCTGAGATTAATGTAATTCCCCCCTTCTTTTGAGTCAAGTTCTTCTTTATGAACCTCTGTACATTCGGTAACCATATCGAGAGCAAGGACATAATAAGAATCGGCAATCCTTACCATAAACCCGTCAATGATAGCAAGGGTAAGAGGGAGATGAATACGTACTGTCGTCCCCTGGCCTTTCTCGCTTTCGAGAAAAACATTACCGCGTAGAGATTCGATATTTTTCTTTACAACATCCATTCCCACACCGCGGCCGGAGATGTTCGACACCTCTTTTGCCGTGGAAAATCCTGGCTGAAAAATAAACTGAAATAATTCATAATCGGTAAATGTCTGATCCGGTTTCGCAAGACCCTGTTCTACAGCTTTATTTAGAATTCTCTCCGCATCGAGGCCGTTCCCGTCATCGGAGACTTCAATTACTATGCTCCCGGTTTCATGGTAGGCGTTTAATGTAAGAGTTCCATTTGCGGGCTTCCCTGCTTTTACCCGCTCCTCCGGTGTTCCAATCCCGTGATCGACGGAATTTCTTATAAGATGTATCAGCGGATCGGATAATTTATCAATAAGAGTTTTATCCAGCTCTGTTTCACCGCCGATTACATTGAAATCTATACGTTTCCCTTTTTCTCTGCTCAGGTCCCGGACAACTCTCTCAAACCTGCTGAAGGTTTCACCAATAGGAACCATACGTATCCCCATTGTACTGTCGCGAATCTCCTCTATGAGCTTTGACATATCGGTAACAGCTTTTGCTATTCCAATCTTATCATCAGACTCTGAAATCTGTTTTACATTTGAACCGGTTATTACAAGTTCACCGATCAGATTTATAAGATGATCAAGTTTCTCCGCATCTATTCTTATCAGTTTACGGTTACTCTCATCTCTCTTCTTGACATTCTCCTGTTTGGTTAATGCCGCTTCAACAATATATTTCTGTATCATGTTCTCTTCGACAAGTATATTACCCACAAGAAGTTCTTCCGGAGCTTTTTCCGTTGTCATGGAAAACTCGGCCTGAAGTTCTTTCAGGAAGGTCCTCTATGAGTTTCACATAATCCTCTATACTTGTATTGGGAGGGAGAATTCTTATATCGCAATCGTTAATGACAAAATCAAAAACGTCCTCTATCTCTTTTTTATTTATGCCGCTTCTGAAATCAATTTCAAACCCGAGGTAGCAGAGGTCCCCTTTCATCTCTTCGCCGTAGGGCATGTTTTCATAAATTGACCGGATATTTACTATCTCGCCCTTTTCACCAAGATAACTTATAAATGAATAGGGATCGAGCCCGTCTTTAAAAACATTTTTCCCGAATCGAAGAGATATATGCCAGCAGTCATTAGCAACACGAAGACCATCCTTATCTGAAAATGATGAATCTATTACTCCAATCTCTTCTATGACTTTCTCTTTCAGTTTTTTAACATTTTCCGCATCGGGGATATATTTATTAAGACGTGTTATAAGTCCCTCAAATAAAATTTCTGTCTCCTGATCAAGGGGGCGATTCTCTTCACTTTCATAATGATCCAGGAGCACCTGAATAAAATCATGACACTCCAGGAGCAGCCCGATCAGCTCCGGCGTTACCGATATTGTCCCGCTTCTGGCACCAACCAGAACATTCTCAAGTACATGGGTAAAATCACCTATCCGTCCGAAGCCGAACATGCCGGAGTTTCCCTTAATTGTATGGGCAGCTCTGAAAATAGAATTAATGGAATCTTCATCTTCACTATCTTTCTCAAGAGAGAGAAGCGACATCTCCATTGCATCCAGCAGCTCTCTGCTCTCGGTAAAATATACATTCTTAAAATTCTTTTCGCTGTTCTTATCAGCCATGCCGCCCCTCCATGTTATACAATCTCTTTGTAAAGATTGAAGATATTCCTGAGCCTGCTGCTCATCTCAGTTATCCTGAAACTTTTGCCCAGGTTAGCCGCTTCACGCTTTAAAAAAAGAAGCAGCTGAAATCCGGAAGTGTCTGCTTCATCAATCTCGGCAAGATCTATTGTAATTCCTGAACATGATTTTAACTCGTTAAGAAGAACATCTTTTAGTTTCCCCGCAGAGTAAACAGTCATCTCTCCGGCAAGTGTAAAATGGAGAAAATTATTCTCTGCCTTTTTCCTTACAATTTTAAGTTTCATAGCACACCTTCTATTATATCCATCTTTCTAAACTGCAAAAAGTTTCTTAACCGCACCAAGCAGCTGGTCGGGCTGAAAAGGTTTAATCATCCAGGCTTTAGCTCCGGCCTCTTTCCCCTCCGTTATCATATCTCCGCCGGCCTCAGTTGTAAGCATTATCACGGGAGTATGTTTGTAATCCTTGTCCTCTTTAATCTTCTTCAGAAGAGTAATGCCATCCATCTCGGGCATGTTAACATCGGAAATAAATAGTCCCACCGTATGTTCTTTCATAAGTTTTAAAGCATCAACTCCATTAGCAGCTTCAACTACCTCGTAACCCGCGCTCTTTAATGTAAAAACCAGAGACTGCCTTATGGCATTCGAATCATCCACAACCATTATTTTTTTAGCCATTTTTATCCTCCCGAATTATTTTCAAGTAATGTTTTCGTCTATGCCGAATTCCCCCGTAGACCCCATCCCCCTAACCCCTACTTCGACAAGCTCAGCACATCGCTTCCCCTCAAGGAGAAGGGGGGAATTAGTTACAAAACAATTGAAATAAAAAATATTACACAAATAATTCTTTACTTCAACCTCCCCCTCTCCATGTGGAGAGGCCGCCGGGGGGAGAGGTCTAACGGGTTTATTCCTCTATATTAGACAACTCTTCTATATTTAAAATATTCTGCACCTTAAGCAATATCACAAACTGATCCTCAAGCTTGCCGATCCCTTCAACAAAATCAGATCTGATTCTGCTCCCTATCTCGGGTACAGATTCAATTTTATTTTCATAAAGTTCAGTTACGGCTTTTACCGAATCGATCATTACACCAATTGGAATTTTATGCCCGTCATCATCAATCTCCACAACAACAATAGATGTAGTTCCGGTTACAACACAGGGTGTATTATAGAACCTTGAAGTTAAATCGATTATCGGAACGACCTCACCTCTAAGATTGATAACACCTTTTAAATACTCCGGGACTCTGGGTATTTTGAAAACCTGCTTGTATTCAATAACCTCACGTATTTCACTCACCTGTATCCCGAACAGTTCTTTCCCAAGCAGAAAAGTGAGGTAAAGCACCATGTCGCCTGCAGCTCCATCGACACGTTCACTTCCCGATTCGAGTGGTGAAACATATCCCTCTTCAGTTCTTGTCATCTCTTCCATTTACTTTACCTTCCAGTTTTACTCCCCTATCCGCCCTAACGGGCACCTTTCCCCTAAGCCCCCGCACCCCCGGAGGGGGCAAAGATTAACTTTTCTATTACAACTACACCTGTCAGACCTCACCCGCGCTCTGCGCACCCTCTCCTAAAAGAGAGGGTTTTCGTGTTAAAAAAATTCTCCTCCACAATCTCCCCCTCTCCATATGGAGAGGGGGCCGGGGGGTGAGGTCTACCTCGCGCACTCCCTCAATACTGCACCGGCTATTGAATCCAGCGGTAATATTTTATCTACGGCTCCAATCTTTATCGCTTCATTAGGCATTCCGAATACTACGCATGATTTTTCATCCTGAGCTATATTGTAAGCACCAGCTTCTTTCATTTCCAGCATACCGCGCGCGCCGTCATCGCCCATACCGGTCATGATTACTCCCACAGTATTTGCTCCTGAAAACTGTGCTGCCGATCTGAAAAGAACATCAACTGAAGGACGGTGCCGTGAAACCAGCGGTCCCTCTTTTACTTCAACATAGTATCTCGCTCCGCTTCTTTTTATCAGCAGATGTTTATTCCCCGGTGCTATCAATGCACGGCCCCGAAGAATTGTATCATTATCTTCCGCTTCTTTTACTTCTATATCACACAATGTATTAAGGCGGGTTGCAAAAGCCTTTGTAAAATTTTCAGGCATATGCTGCACTATAACGATACCGGGAGCATCCTGAGGCATCATTTCAAGAAAAATTCTCAGAGCTTCGGTTCCCCCGGTTGACGCACCTACCGCCACTATCTTCTCAGTTGTTCGAAGCATTGCGTTACCTGATGGACGCGGCATTACAGCATCTGCAGTCAATTTAGCCGTGGGCTGCATTTTATGCTGCATTTTAAGATTAACCACTTTTGCCTGCGCAGCTGCCTTTACCGAGTCACAAATTCTTATTTTTGATTCTTCAATAAACTGCTGAACACCCATTTTGGGTTTAGTTATAATATCAACTGCTCCATATTCCAGAGCACGGAGAGTTGTCTCTTCTCCAACTTCAGTAAGGCTTGAACACATGACAACAGGTATGGGATGCTGTGTCATCAGCTTCTTAAGAAAAGTAATGCCGTCCATGCGGGGCATCTCCACATCGAGTGTTATAACGTCAGGGAGCTCCTTCTTGATTTTTTCAGCAGCAATAAATGGATCCCCCGCAGTATCGATCACTTCGATAGCAGGATCAGATTCAAGAATCTCTCTCATTACCTGACGCACCGGATCCATTGAAGCACTGCCCCGCCCTCCCCTATCCGCCCTGCCGGGCACCTTTCGTCGGGTGCATTTTGGGCGTCCTGCCCGCACCCGACACTAGAACATCCTGTTCGTCGCCCATGAATGGGAGAAAGGAGGATACTCAACAGACCCCATCCCCCTAACCCCCTTCCCCTCAAGGAGAAGGGGGAATTAGCTACAAAACAATTAAAGTAAAAAATATTACACAAATAATTCTTTACTTCAACCTCCCCCTCTCCATGTGGAGAGGCCGCTCCTCTGCATCCATGCAGTCGCGGCACTAAGACATCCGTACCTGTCGGGGGCCGGGGGATGAGGTCACCCTTTAGGCTTCCTGTAAACTGTCGGTCCTGCGGGGATAAAATCGCTGTTGACTCCGTAGAGTGTTTCAGAGCTCCCTATGAAAAGATATCCCCCGGGGACCAGATGTTTATAAAACTTTTTAAAAAGTTCTTTCTGTGTCTCTTTATCAAAATATATAATAACGTTGCGGCAGAAAATAATATCCATTTGAGTACTGACATTGAATGAATTATCCATAAGGTTGAGCTGT
>PGXT01000183.1 GCA_002839285.1 Spirochaetae bacterium HGW-Spirochaetae-5
AAAACATGAACATCATCATCACCACCATGAAACTGAGCATATTCATTTTCATAGACATGATGATCTGCATCATAATCATCCTCACGAAGAAAAAGTATCATATCATGAACATATTCATATACATGAAGAGGATGAGCACGCTCATCCGCACTGGCCCGACATGCATCACAGGCATAAACATTAAAGAGCCGTATTTTTTTAAAGATGTTGACTTCCCTTTAGTGCAATGCTGAATCAATACAGAGTAAAGATAAAATGAAAATAACATTAATAAATCCTCCAATTGAAGATTTCTATGTTACGGGAATCCGCCGTCAGCCATTGGGACTCCTCTATATAGCCTCAATTTTGATAAAGGGGGGATTCAATCCTGTTCTGCTGAACTGCCACAGCGGGAAAAAAAGTGTAATGGAGCTCCCGGCAGAGTTCAGCTATCTTAAACCGTACATAAACAATTCAGATCCCGCAATCCGTTTCCCTTATAAAAATTATACCCATTACGGAATGAGCTGGCAGGAGATTGAACGTCAGATCAAAGATTCGCCGGCTGATATATATTTTATCTCATCGCTCTTTACTACTTACTACAAAGAGACCGAACGTGTAATAGAGATAATACGCAAACATTCAGTAAAAGCATATGTCGCAGTCGGGGGGTATCATGCCTCGCTCTATCCTGAGTATTTTTTAAATGATACAAGTGCAGATTTTGTAATATGCGGAGAGGGTGAAATCTCTTCACTCGAGCTTGTCAGATCGATTGAAAACGGTTCATCACCTGAACCGGTTCCGGGACTTGTATACCGGGAGAATGGAGAGATAAAAAGAAATTTAACTCTGTCCAAACCTGATGTTTCACTCCTGCCCTATCCTGCCCGTGAACTTCTGCTTGAGAGAGATTATAAAGCATATAAAAAGAATTTTATCTCTATGATTACCTCCCGCGGCTGCTCCAATAACTGTTCCTTCTGCACCGGAAAAATAATCTGGGGGAGCGGAAGGAGAGAGCGCGGAGTCTTGGACGTAATCGGCGAAATTAAGGAGTGTGCCGCGAAATATAAAGCAGAGATTATAAACTTTGAAGATGATAATATTTTCCCTTCAAAAAAAAGAGCAGTGGAATTTCTTGAGATGCTGATTCATGAAAAAGAAAAAAACGGAGTATCATTTGAACTGACTGCAATGAATGGAGTATCTCTTGAAAAGATCGATGAGGAAATTATTGCTCTTATGAAACGCGCGGGATTCGGCGAGCTGAACATCTCGCTTGTAACTCACTCTGCTGATATACAAAGGAGCGAAGGGAGGCCCTTCAGCTCTGAAAAATTTAAAAGTATCGCCCGCTCGGCAAAGCGCCATGGCATGAACGTCAGAGGGTATTTTATTCTTGGACTCCCCGGACAGAGTTCTGATGAAATAGAGGATACTATTTCATTCCTTAAAAATATCGGTGTTAAAGTTTTTCCATCGATATATTATAATATTTACGCGTCTAAGAAAGAATGGAAGATGCAGAGGTCTTCAGCTTTTTATAATGAGAGCGGATTACTCAGCCGTGAGGATCTTCTCCGGAGTTTTAATAACTGTTTCCTGGCAGATTGAGTAAAATTCTGTTGCTTTTTTATTTATATATGTTTAAATTAAAAGAAAGAGCTTTGAACAATATAATTTATAGTAAAGAATTATTGTTATACCCGCGAATGCGGGTATCGGTTTTTCATTAAAGCATTTTATTACACTAAAAGGGTATTAAATGATTCAGCGGAAAAAAGAGAAATCCCGGTTAAAAAAGAAATTAACACTCTATTTTATACTTATAGCCATTGTTTCAATTTCTGTCAGCGTTGAGATTATATTTGAATTCAGTTCGGCGAAGTTCAGAAATGATATAAGAGATAATCTTATAATTGAGGTTCAGCAGGGTGTACCGGCTAAGTATGTTCAGAAGCTTGATATCGACAGGCTTAACTCTGCGATAAATGATCCTATCAGTGACCTTCGAAACAGAATGATTCTGCTTCTTCTGGTAATATGCGCAAGTATTGTCGGTGCTTTTGTAATGTTCGCGAAGGATATTGTTTCACCAATGGATGGAATTGTTGAAGCCACTAAAAAGATTGTCGATGGCGATCTTACGGTAACTGTTCCTGTAATGTCCGATGATGAAATAGGTCAGATAGCCACACTTATAAACGATATGAATATCAATCTGAATAATATGATTATGGAGATCAGGCAGGAGGTATCCAGGCATAAAAACAAGATCCAGATTGCAACGGATGCGATATCATCGATATCCCGTGAAAATGCCGAAACTATAATTGACAACAGGGCAATGAAGGTTTCAGATTTTAAAAAAATGATGAAGCTCAGTACAGATGTAGTGAAGCTTCTTAATATGATGCTGATCGACCTTGACGCGCTTGAAACTTTTGTAAAAATGTATAAAACATATGCAGTTCATACAGAGATTAATCAGAGGGAACTGGACAGAATTCTTGATCAGTATGATGTAAAATTGAGCTTTGAGGAAAATGAATAATGAGTTTTGAGTACTGGTATATGTTTCCGTTGGCCGTAGTAATCGCGGTGCTTGCCAATTCTTCCGGTTTTTCCGGAGGGGTTTTATTTCAGCCCATATATAACCTTTTTCTGAATATTCCCATACACAACGCAATTGCAACAGGAATAGCAACAGAAACAGTTGGAATGACCAGCGGGGCACTGCGATATATCTATTACAAAATGGTGGATCTCCCTATAGCTTTTACAATGATTATGCTCACTATTCCGGGGATAGTAATGGGGAATCATGCTCTTATTGTAATAAATGGTGACCTTTTAAAACTTGTTCTCGGGTTTATAATTTTATTTATAGCTTCAATGCAGTTTATTAATGCCTTAAGAAAATCATTCGGTACGCGTGACAGTGTTCCTGTTGAAGATATATATCCTTTCATGTGGATTCCGACCTTCGGCGGTTTTTTCTCGGCAGCAACAGGAACGGGTGTGTGTGAAATATCCCAGCCATTACTTGAAAAGGGTTTAAATCTTGAGACCAGAAAGGCAAATGCCACGGCAATTATGATTGAGGCCACAGCTGACTGGATAATAACTATACTGAATATTCACGCCGGTTTTATAATGTGGGAGATCTGGATCTTTTCAGGTACTGGTGTTATTGTCGGCGGGCAGATCGGTCCCTATATCTCGCGCTTTCTTCCGGTAAGACTTATAAAAATAATTTTTTCAGTATGTATAATCCTCATAGGATTATTTTATATCTACAAGGGATATGAGTGGCTGACTAAAGGGCGGGTATAATTTACTTATGGGATTAACTCTATTTCTCGAAAGCTCAGCTGGTCAGAGTGCTTTATATTTCAGCCAGACCTTACTTTTCGGGATGATGGTTTATATTCTTGCAGCAGAATTTATCCGGACCAGGGACAAATCTCTTGTGTATAAACTTATGGCTGCGGGGAGTATTACCGCAATCAGCGGCAGCACTGCTCTGATATATATTCTTGATGCTTTTTATAATCTTACCATAACTCAAAAATATTTTCCTCTTATATTCAACGGACTTTTTGCATTCGTTGTTCTGTCACTTGCAAGAGCATTTACTTATGAATTTGTTTCCAACAGAGAGAAGTTTCAGAAATTTATAAATACAGGGATGTTTCT
>PGXT01000184.1 GCA_002839285.1 Spirochaetae bacterium HGW-Spirochaetae-5
CGATTGAGGAAGTTCTACAATCTGGATATGATTCTCGCCGTCGGATACCGTGTCCGCTCCCCTCGAGGTGTTCAATTCAGACAATGGGCAACCGAAAAGCTGAAAGAGTATCTGATTAAAGGCTTTACCATGGACGATGAGCGTCTGGCAGAGCCGGGAGGTATTGATTATTTTGATGAACTTCTTGAGCGAATCAGGGCTATCCGCGCTTCTGAAAAACGGTTTTATCAGAAAGTGCGTGATATATATATGACAAGCACGGATTATGATCCGAAAAATCCAGTGACACAGGATTTTTTCGCGATTGTTCAGAATAAAATGATTTTTGCAGTAACGGGAAAAACAGCAGCAGAGCTGATAAAGGACAGGGCTGATGCCGGGCTTCCCAATATGGGGCTCACTACATGGAAGGGTGCGGGGCACGGTCGTGTTTTAACAAAGTCAGATGCAGCGATTTCAAAAAATTATTTAAACAGGGAAGAGGTATCCACTCTTGAACTGCTTGTGGGACAATATCTCGATTTTGCCGAACTTCAGGCAAAGCGAAGGAAACCCATGACCATGCATGACTGGATTGAGAAGCTGGACTCATTTTTAAGTGTGAATGAGCAGGATATTCTTAAAAATGCCGGTAAAATATCCGCTGAAATAGCAAAACAGATTGCTGAGAATGAATATGATAAATTTGATGCTGAGCGGCGTACTATTGAAGCCGAACGGGCTGATGAAGAGATCAGGAGTCTGACGAATGAAGAGAGTCAGTTTTTTATTCTTTCGTTTATTCGATGATAATTCTTATCAAAGCCGCTTTCTTTCCGTGATTCAAGTATCTTCTATAACAGTTTTTATTATCATCGACAATTCATAGGCAGAGTATGGTTTGTCAGCTGTGTATTTTATTCCCATTCTGAAAGCCTCTTCTTTTGTTTCGTCATCGAGCATCCCCGATGAAAGAACCGCTTTAACGCTTCCGTTAATTTTCTTAAGTTCCCGGAAAACCTCAATTCCCGATTTACCCGGCATTGAGAGATCTATCAGAACTGCTGATATCCGCGGGGATTCGCTGCTGTAAATTTCGATGCCCCTGTCGGGTCCCTCAGCGGTTATTACTTCATATCCGCACTCCCGGAGAAATCCTCCGGCAATTTCAAGGATTACAGCTTCGTCGTCAATAATAAGTATTGTTCCGCTCCCCTTTATTGTTTCAGAGGTCTCTTTCTCCGGAGATAATTGAACATGGCTGCTGTAAACAGGGAAGTATACAGAGAAACATGATCCGGAACCGGGCTCTGAGTAGACATTAATTATTCCGCCATGTTTTTTTACTATATTATATGATATTGAAAGGCCCAGTCCGGTGCCGTCGATTTTAGCTTTAGTGGAAAAGAACGGTTCGAAAATCCGCTGTTTGATATCATTGTCAAAACCGACCCCTGTATCGGAGATTTTTATTCTAATCCAGTGGTCCACCATGCCGGTTTCTTCGGGATAGTTTTCTTTCATGATGTAATCAGAGTTAACTCTGCCGGCGGTAAGGGTAAGTGTGCCGCCATGCTTTTCCCCCTCCCTGCGCATGATGGTCATAGCATGGGATGCATTTATGCATAGATTAAGGAGCACCTGTTCTATCTGTACCATATCACCCCTGATCACCAGAGGATTCTTTTCTGTGTGCATTAGAATTTCTATCGACTTGGGGAAACTGTTTCTGCAGAGTTCATAAATATGATTAAGTGAATTTCTGATATCCAGAGGGGATAGTTTTACTTCATGCTTCTTGGATAGTATAAGGAGCTGATTGATAAGTCCGGCTGATCTTTTAGTCGATTCTATTCCAATATTAAGATATTTTTCAATGTATTCTTTATTATCCAGTTTTTCTTTTTTAAGTGCAGTAGAAACAATATCAATGCTTCCGATTATGCCTGCCAGAAAATTATTGAAATCGTGAGCAAGTCCCCCCACAAGAGTTCCAAGCGCTTCCAGCTTCTGCGATTCTGCAAGCTGTTCCCGGCTTTTTTCAATTTCGGCAGTCCGTTCAGCTATAGTCTCCTCCAGATGATCCCGGTGTCTGCGCAATTCTATTTCGGTCTGTTCTTTCAAACTGATTTCAGCTTCCATTGCTGATTTATACTTTTCGCGAACAGACTCGTAATTATAGGTAAACAACAAGATCATAGTGAAGAGAAAAATATGACGGTAAATAAACTGCGGAAGGTATGTGTAACCGGATAAAAGGGAAAATGGATTTATAAAAAGAAATATTATAGTAAAGAGAAAAGTGACTGACAATATAAATCCCTCTTTTTTTCCAAGAAGGAAAAACGAGAAAAGAGGAAAGAGGAAAGACCAGAGGCTGGAATAACCCTGTGCACCGCCTGTTCGAACCCAGTAGAAAAGTACAGCTGCAAAAAGTGCAGTGGTTATGCGATATATTAAAACTGCATTTTTAAGATACCGGACAAGGATAACAAAAAGTGTTAATATTACAACAAGAGAATAATTCAGAATTCCGTTTTTATAAAGACCTTTGTTAAAATGAGAAGTTCCGAAGACAAAAAGACCCAGTATCATCAGGAATAAAAAAAAGGTGAAAAGCTTCCTTCTCCCGGTCTCTTCAATACTCAAAGTATGCCGGGGTATAATCAGTTTTGTAAAAATAAAATTTATTTTATTAAGAGATATCATTCACTTTATTATACCTGATTTTTGCAGAAAAGCAAGAAATAATTTAATGTGAAAGCCGGCTTTCAGGAGAAACTGACTAAAACCGAGACAATTTAAAAAATTATTATTTATAAAATTAAAGATCGCTCTGCTTTAGCATTTCTTCTTGTTGTTTGACGCTGATGAGTTAAATATGAATTATTGGTGATTATTGTTTTTTCAGATTTTGATATACTTCTCCCTACTTTATAAACTGACTTGTACCCGCATCTTTCTGTGTAGCCCATAACATCCGGAGAAGGCCCCTAAGCCCCAATGTCATTAAGTTAATGACATTGGGGAATTCCAGAAATTTATACGCGGCCCCCTAAATCCCCCGGAGGGGGACTTAGGGGGCTGTTAAGAAGTGGGTACAAGTCAACTCTCCAGAAGGGAGAAGTTCCCCGGTGCTTATCTCTCCTGCAGTTCGTACCAGTTTACATTTCGTGTCAGGTACATCACCGATGCCAGTACAATAAACAGTGCCGTCGAGCCGAGTATAAGCGAGTACTGGTCCAGCTGCAGCAGTATGTAAAGAAACGAGTATAGTATTACAAGCATCCCTGCCATTGTGAATGTCCGTTTTTTTGCCTGCAGTATTTTTGCTGAATACATTGTGATAAGCCCGATTGTTGCAGATGACGCGATTAAATAAGACAGGGCAAAACTCATGAATTCCGAAAATGAAAGAAGCAGCAGATAAAATATTGTTAAGGCAAATCCCACGAGCAGATACTGGAATGGGTGAATTCTCAGCTGCCCGAAAATCTCGAATAAAAAGAAGGCAAGAAATGTAAAGCCGATAAAGAGTATTGCATACTTTATTGATCTATCTGTGAGGCTGTAAACATTAACGGGCATAAAGAGACTCACTCCGAATGAATCCTCTTCGCTTAAAAGATGGTGTGATTTACCTGATTTATTCAGCATGGTTGTCAATTCCCACTTAGCATTAAAGCCAGTGTGGTCAACTGTCCTTGCAGAGGGGAGTATTGAACCTGTGAAAGCCGGATCTGTCCAGTTTGACTTTACTGCAATATCTGTTTTGCCCGAGAGCTGCTGGAACATAAGTTTATCTATCCCTTTGACTGCGGCGCTTACAGTTATTTCCGTTTTACCATTCGTCTTCAGTCTGTCTGCTGTATAGTTTCCGATAGTCAGTGCATTAGGTATGCTGTTATTCGACTTGAGTGTAAATGGCACCTCCGCTCCGTTAATTCTTACATATTTTATCTCCACAGAGTTATTATTGAATATAGACAGGTTAAGAGTCTGTTTCCCCTCACGCCATGGTGTATTGTTGAAACTCCCTTTAATTATCAGGTTTGCTGTATAGAATGGAATTTTAAAAATACCCTTCTGTCTTACTTCCGCGGTGATGTTTCCGTCAATTACGCTTCTGTCGGGCATTACTGTTTCATTTGCGAATGAAAGGAACAGGCCTCCAAGGACAGTATTCTCTCCGCCCCATGAACTGCTCATCTCTGCGTATACTTCGCTCTGTCTCTGCTTTCTTTCATCGACAAGCGAGCTTACCATTGATATGGGGATGAGGAGAGCCAG
>PGXT01000185.1 GCA_002839285.1 Spirochaetae bacterium HGW-Spirochaetae-5
CGCGTTTACAGGAAGAGATAGCGGAGTGATAAAAGTCTCGGCATCTGCCAGGGATAGCCATGCGGTTGTCTCCGTTCAGGATAACGGAGTGGGGATGCCGGAGACAATGGATTTTAAAAACTCAAACGGTTTCGGGCTTGAACTTGTAGGTATGCTTGTAGATCAGTTAGGGGGAAGTATAAGGATAGAGCGCGGAGAGGGGACGCGGTTTGTGCTGGAGTTTGAGGTGTGACCTTTGACAAACTCAGTGACCGAGAACTGACAGCCCCCGCACCCCCGGAGGGGGCAAGAATAATTTGCTTTGCCAACGACCGGGGTGCGGGGGCTGTATAAAATCCTATGAATCCTGATTCAGACAAATGAAGAGTTTAATTACCGGAGTTACAGTGTATGATTGAAAAGAGTAAAAAAACAATCCTGCTCGTTGAGGACGAAGCGATTATTGCTGTTGCTCAGAAAGTGACTCTTGAGAAGTACGGTTATAATATCATCACTGCGAACTCCGGCGAGATGGCTGTTGAAGTATTTAAAGATAACAGCGCTATCGATCTGGTTCTCATGGATATTGATCTTGGTGAGGGGATTGACGGTACCGAAGCAGCCGGGGTTATGCTCGGTTTCCGGGATGTTCCCCTTGTTTTTTTATCGAGCCATACGGAACCTGCAGTGGTTGAGAAAACCGAGAACATTACTTCCTACGGTTATGTGGTGAAGAACTCAGGTATAACAGTTCTGGATGCTTCTATTAAAATGGCATTTAAACTTTATTATGCTCATTATAATATCCAGGCGCAGAAAGCCGAGATGGAAGCGTTATACGAAGAGATGGAGGCATCGAACGAGGAACTTGAAGCTTTAAATGAAGAGCTTGTCAGAACCGGGAAAGAGATTATGGAGAGCGAGGAACGGTTCAAGGCTCTTCACAATGCATCTTTCGGGGGGATAACAATTCATGATAAGGGGATTATTCTCGAGTGCAATCAGGGTCTTTCTGATATTACGGGATACAGCTATGATGAATTAATTGGTATGAATGGTCTGCTGCTTATTTCTGAAAAGACACGTCAGATGGTCATGGATAATATTTCAGCAGGTTATGAAAAACCTTACGAGGCCCTTGGGGTCCGTAAGAACGGAGAGGAGTATCCTCTTCGCCTTGAAGCCCGGAATGTTCCATATAAAGGAAAAATGGTAAGAACCGTAGAGTTTAGAGATATAACTGAAATTAAACTTGCTGAGGAGAGTCTGATTGAAAGACAGAATCAGCTGGCAATATTGAGTGATAATCTCCCCGGCGGATTTGTGTATCAGGTTAATACCGGTAAAGATGGTACGGACCGTAAATTCACTTATATCAGTTCTGGAATTGAAAGACTTCATGGTGTTACGGCGGATGAGGTGATGAAGGACCCAATGGCGCTGTATAGGCAGTTCGTTGAAGAGGATCGGGTAAAGCTGGCAGAACATGAAGCGGAAGCTATTTTAAATATGTCCCGGTTTGTTGATCAGGCCCGTATCAGAAAACCTTCCGGTGAAATAATATGGGTCTATATTACATCAGCACCGCGTCGTCTTGCTGATAATACACTTGTGTGGGACGGCATTGAGATAGATATAACAGACCGCAAACTGGCGGAAGATGAGATTAAAACAAAAAATGATCAGCTGAAGATTGCCATGGAGGAGATGGAAGCGGCAAACGAAGAACTTACCGCAGCCATGGAAGAGCTCGATGCCGCAAACGAAGAACTTATAGCTACAACGGAAGATCTGCAGACAAAAGAACTGGCGCTTCGGGAGAGTGAAAAGAAATTTAAAGCTATTATCGATACAATTCCGGTTGCCATACATCTTACAACAGGTGTAGAGCAGGTTACGCAGTATGTCAACCCTACAATGGTTAAACTGTTCGGATATACCATGGAGGATATACCCTCTGTCGCCGAGTGGTGGCCCCTTGCGTACCCCGATGAAGATTACCGCCGTCGGATTTCAGAAGAATGGAATGACCGGGTCATACATGCCATAGAGACCCAGACCCCCATTGAGCCCATGGAGGTTGTGGTCAACTGTAAAGACGGCTCGAAGAAAAATATTTCCTGGGGCTATATCACCCTGGGCGATAAAAATTATTCATGCGGTCTTGACCTTACTGACCGCATAAAGGCCGAAGAGGAGATTAAGCTCGATGAAGCCAGGCTTGAGAGTCTGCTGAGTATTAATCAGCATTCAACTGATAATATACAGGATCTGCTCGATTATACCCTTGCTGAGGCGATTAAACTTACTGAGAGTAAAATCGGATACATCTATTTTTATGATGAAGATAGAGAGGAGTTTGCACTTAATACATGGTCAAAAGAGGTAATGGCACAGTGTGCTGTTGTTGAAAAAAAGACAATTTATCAGCTGTCAAAAACAGGTCTATGGGGTGAAGCGGTACGGCAGAGACGGCCGATTATGGTGAATGATTTTGAAGCATCGAATATTTATAAAAAAGGATTACCCGATGGGCATAATCCCCTGAAAAGATATCTTACTATTCCAGTTATAAGTAATGAGCGGATAGTTGCCGTTGTAGGTGTTGCCAATAAAGAGACCGATTATAACGAATCGGATATACGCCAGCTGAATCTTATGATGGATGCGGTGTGGAAGATTGTCCAGAGAAAGCAGTCTGAGGATGAAGTTTTAAATCTGCTATCTGAAAAAGAACTTCTTTTGAAAGAGGTTCATCACCGGATTAAAAACAACATGAGTACAATTTCTAACCTGCTCAGAATTCAGGGGGAGGATCAGGATAATCCTGAAATAAAGAAATTACTGTTCGATGCAGAAGGGCGCGTGCTCAGCATGATGGTGCTCTATGACAAATTGTACCGTTCTGCCGATTTCGAGAAGATGTCGATTGCAGATTATCTTCCTGCACTGGTTGATGAAATTCTGGCAAATTTTCCGGAGAGAATGTCTGTTACAATTGAGAAGCAGATTGATGATTTTATTCTCGATGTAAAGATACTGCAGTCTTTAGGTGTAATAATAAATGAACTGCTGACAAATATAATGAAGTATGCCTTCAGCGGGCGGAGTAATTGTAAAATTACAATATCGCAAACCTTACCGGAAATAATGTTTCCATTGTTATTCAGGATAATGGTAAAGGACTGCCTGAATCTTTTGATCATGAAAAGCCTTCAGGTTTCGGCATGCAGCTTGTGAGTATTCTGACACAGCAGATAGGCGGGCATATAAGGATAGATCAGGGAGATGGGACAAGGTTCGTGCTGGAGTTTAAGGTGTGAACCATGATTAAAGGATTATCAGGATTTAGAGAGGGTTTTCTTTTATTGCATCATGGGAATCCTTTAATCCTTGGAATCAAGGTTCAGACAAATGGGATTAACGAATTTTCAGGATGTAGCGGGCGTTTACGTTTGCTGCATCCTTTAATCCTGAAATCCTATGAATCCTAATTCAGACAAAGGGATGGAGAACAGGATGTCTGTGTGTCGAGCTGGACACGATGTCCAAATAAAGCTCGACTGATGGCCAGCGGCAAGAGGGGGCGGAGAGATTTATGAAAATTGATATATTCACCATAATAATTGTTTTAAGCATTACAAATCTTTTACAGGTTATTGCTCTCTTTCTGCAATAGGATGGTGGCTGCTCGGATTTACCTCAATGTCATCAGGGTATACGTTTCTTTTTCTCCGTGGAATTATTTCTGTAAAGCTGATTTCAATTATTCTGGCAAACGCACTGATCCTGGCTGGAACAGTTTTTTTATATATTGGAATAATGCGGTTCTTTGATAAAAAAGAGAATAGGGGACTTATTATTTCAATTTTTTCTGTTTATATTTTATCATTTATTTATTATACATACTTTAATGATTACATAACATCAAGGACTGTGATTATCTATGGAATTATGGGAGCTGTTTCTTTTCTCATCGCCTGGAGTATCTTTTTTTACAAGACCGTCTCTGTCGGAGCCTCTGCAAATTTCAACACGGCACTTTTTTTTACTCAGGGCTGTTTTTTTTCCTTCCGCTCGATTATAACTCTTACTGTTTATCCTGTTGACAGCCTGTTTACGCCAGCTGTTTTGCAGGAACTTTCATTTGTATTTTTATTTATCACAGGTATTCTGGTGACGTTCGGTCTTATAATAATGCTTAATCAGCGGCTGAATTCTGAAAACAGCGAGGATAAGGAAAACCTG
>PGXT01000016.1 GCA_002839285.1 Spirochaetae bacterium HGW-Spirochaetae-5
TCTGTTGTTGCCACTTATATTTACTTGTCATGATACCTATTGCTTTTTAATTATTTTCTAATTACCTATTGACTTTTGATAGCTGGTCTCGGTTCGAAGAATCACAAGTTGCGTCGTCATCATCCGCGATCTGCCCCAATTGCAGCACTTGAGATTTATAGCGGCGCTGACTTAGCAACACTCAAAAATCCTTCACTTCGACGTTTGTCGCAGTTTCACAATTGTATAATCTGCTTGCCATTTTTATAAAAAATAAAAGGAGGAATAAAGGAGGGGGGGTTTGACTTTAAGCATTGCCTATTGCTTGCCTGCTGTTTGATTGCTCTTACCTACTGCTTGCCTGATCTTACTATCGATTTCCAACAGATTTGCAACCGATTTCCAATTGATTCGCGCCGGTACTCTTCCCGGCTGCCCTTACAACTGCTTCACGCGACCGTATTTGTCGCAGTTTCACCATTGTATAAGTTGCTTGCCACGCGGCTTAGTGCCGCGCTGTTTCTATCTTCTATCTATAAAAACCGGCTCCAGCTTGGCTCGGATCTTTTTTAACCTCGCACACACAGCCTGCTGGGTAATATTGTGCTTTCCTGCAAGATCGCTCTGTGTCCAGCCATCCATAGCATCGCGCGCCAAAATGAATTCACCGGGCCTGAGTTTCCTTCTAAGGATCTCTAAAATTTCAAAAAGCAGCCTTCTCTCTATTTCTGAAGGATCTATAACACAATCGGCTGCGGTATCAAAATCTGCGAAATTTATCAATCTTCTCAGTCCCCTGAGTCTCTGGGCGGCTGTCCTCACATATCCGGGAAGTCGTCTTGCTATAAAGGCTGTAAGCCATTCTTTGTCTGTACATTTTTCATTGAGGATCAGCAGAGCGAGGTAACCTTCCTGGACCAGATCTTCATATTCCGCGCCTCTGCCCGCATAACGCCTGGCAGTTGCCTTGACCAAAGGTTCGTATTTAACGATAAGCTCTTCGTTCGTGAATGTTGCCTCTGGTATATTTTTCATTTAGTCTCCTATCTGTATGTGGACAAAATTTTTCGAGCCATAAAAGAGCACTTTGGTAAACCCAGACTCCAAAGCCAAAGCCCGAAATTTCTCATGTTCCGCATTCGGAACTCTCACATCCGCCGCCTGCCCGACTTTATGCAGGCTCCGTATAACACCCCCCACTTCCCTGTTGTGGACTTCACATCTGTAACCGCTGTTTATGATCAACGGCAGCCCCCATTCATCCCTTAATTTCTGCAGCTTCAAAACAAGCAGCGGGTGCAGCAGGACAGTGTGACAGCAGGGACACTCGAACTCTTTCAGGTTGAAGTTCTCCGTGAGCTGAAAATCGTTCAACCTCATCTTTTATTCCTTTTTTCTTCAATAAACTTTAAATGCACTAATATAAGCAAAAGGATATCCCTTATCTTAAATAAAAGCGAATCTTTCACCGTTAATTATTCTCCTTTCCTTCTATTACGCTTCCAAGCCTGACTACTGCACGCGTCAGCTCCTCCAGCCTGTGATCCATCCTTATCAGCAGATAAGAGGCAACAGCGACCGAAAAACCGCTCTGGAGCACGTTTGCCATAAACTCTTCCATCTTTTCGTTTACCCTCCTTTTTTTGTTATTTGTAAATAGTCTCTATATTAAATTTATTGGGAATATTCCCAATTAGTATAGAAAAGGCGCGCATTTCAGCGCGCCTCCCCGCCGCTTAGATGATATCCACGACTGTGCGGTCGATCAGCTCTGCGCCGTCAGCAGCTGACAAAGTAACGCCAAAAGGCTGCTGAAGCATAAGCGCGTCCATTGCGGACTGCACCAGGGCTGCTCCGCCCTCCTCGGCAAGAGCCGGATCCGCGTAATTCATGCTTACGCTGAAAGCCTTCCCTGCATCCGTAAGGAACTTAAGTTTGATAGTCTTCAAAATACCACCCTCCTTCCTCTAATCAATTTGTCCGTTCAGCCTTACTCCACGAGAAGGCTGGTCTCATACTGCTTTGTTTCGATAACCGGATACTCGAGAAGTGATTCAAGCGCGGTTACAACAGTGTTAACGACATCCGGAGTTACTGCATTGTCCAGTGCGTTGATGTTCACGCTCTTCTCGACCGCTTTGCCATCGACCACGCCCAGATTAAGGGTCATGCGGATCGATGTGGAAATAGGATTGATACTTGCCATTTGTTTTCCTCCTTTCGTGCCTGATACTATTAATAGTGCGCAGAAGGGTCAGAAATAACAAACGGGAAAGGTAATTTTATGAAAAATAGTTTTACAGGGCTTTTTTAAAGGAAAAGTCTGAATTGCAAGAAGAAAACAAATTTGCCCGGAATAACCTTCAGGAGAGCATCCGCGTCATTTTAAGACCAAAAACGATTGATATATCCGGAAAGATAGTTAACCATTACTGCGATAATAAGATACAATAGTTCATGGAAATAAGAACCCGGCGACTATTTACACTTATCGATATACGCTTTCGCAATAAAATCAACATAAGTTACAATTATTTTTCCTCAAAAAAACAATTAATCAATGGTCGCAACACCCGAAAAACAGATAATTTCTTGACAATCAAAAATCAAGGCCGAAAATAACAAACGGCAGATGCAAATTTCTGAAAAAAGTTTTTATCTCTATAGTTCAGATTATAAATCCGTGAAAAAAGTTATGATTAACTGTATAAAGTGAACTATTAATACAGATATGGGGTAAAATTGAACGCATGAAGCGATAGCTTTTTCTTCTGACGAATTTCATTACAGCTTCCTTACAATATAAATTTTGCCGGTGTTTTTAATTTTGCTAAATGATTCTTCTGCCTCGTTGCTAATAATCAGGCATTGGCCTGTGACAATTAAATTTAAATCTATTAATTTTAATTTGAGGTAGTCATATGGAGATATTCAACAACATTACTAAGACTGTAAAAGATGACCTCCAAGTCACAATTTCTCCTAATAGCCGCGTATCTATTGCAGCTGCATACTTTTCAATTTATGCCTTTCAAGAACTGAAAGAACAACTTCAAGATATCCAAGAGCTTCGTTTCATTTTCACTTCTCCAACCTTTGTAACTGAAAAAGCTCCAAAAGAAAAAAGGGAATTTTACATCCCCCGTTTAGAGCGTGAAAAAAGCCTCCATGGAACTCAGTTTGAGGTAAAACTTCGCAATGAGCTTACCCAGAAAGCAGTTGCTAAAGAATGCGCTGATTGGGTTCGCAAAAAAGTTACCTTCAAATCAAACATTACAAATGAGAACATGGGCGGATTCATGAATATAGAACATCAAGAAATGGCAACTACCTATATGCCAATGAATGGCTTTACAACAGTCGATATCGGGTGTGAAAGAGGCAATAACACTTACAACATGATAACAAAATTAGAGTCGCCTCATAGCAAAGAATTTATTACACTATTTGACAGCGTTTGGAATGACAAGACAAAGTTGCAAGGAGTAACCGAAGAAGTAATCAACAACATCACAACGGCTTACAACGAAAATCCGCCTGAATTTATCTATTTTTTGACACTGTACAATATTTTCAACGAATTTCTTGAAGACATATCGGAAGATGTCCTTCCCAATGAAGCTACCGGGTTCAAAGAAAGCAAGATCTGGAGTATGCTTTATGATTTCCAAAAAGATGCGGCTTTAGCCATTATAAACAAACTCGAAAAATACAATGGCTGTATCCTTGCTGACAGCGTTGGCCTGGGTAAAACATTTTCAGCCCTTGCAGTAATCAAATATTATGAAAACAGAAATAAATCTGTTCTGGTTTTATGTCCCAAAAAACTTACAGACAATTGGAATACATTCAAAGCTAATTATGTTAATAACCCTATTGCCAAAGACAGGCTTCGTTATGATGTCCTTTATCACACAGATCTTTCAAGGAACTCCGGAAAATCTAACGGCCTTGATTTAGACAGGCTAAATTGGGGAAACTACGACCTCCTTGTCATTGATGAATCACATAACTTCCGTAATGGCGGGGAGTTATCCGGGGAAGCAGGAGAGAAAGAAAATCGTTATCTGCGTCTGCTTAATAAAGTCATACGGGCAGGAGTGAAAACTAAGGTTCTAATGCTCTCTGCAACTCCGGTGAACAATCGCTTTATTGACCTAAAAAATCAGCTTGCCCTGGCATACGAAGGCAACGCTGAGATAATTAACACAAAGCTGAATACAACAAAGTCGATAGACGAAATATTCCGAACGTCACAGAAGGCTTTTAACGAGTGGAGCAAACTTTCACCCTTAGATAGAACAACTGATACGTTGCTTAAAAAATTGGACTTTGATTTCTTTGAGCTACTGGATAGTGTGACAATAGCAAGATCGAGAAAGCACATTGAAAAATACTACAACATGGCGGAAGTTGGAGAATTTCCAGAAAGGCTCAGGCCTATTTCTTTAAGGCCAAGCTTGACCCACCTTAATGACGCAATAAACTACAACCAAATATATGGTCAGCTTATACAGCTAAATCTCTCGATATATACTCCTTCAAATTTTATCCACGAGAGCAAGAAACACAAATATCTCAGTGCTTCTGAAATTGAGGATGCTAACTTGACACAGACAGGCCGTGAACAAGGTATAAGACGGCTAATGAGCATCAATCTTTTAAAACGCCTTGAAAGCTCAGTACATTCATTCCAGTTAACTTTGACGAGGGTTCTAGGCTTTATCAGTCAGACAATAGAGACAATAAATGAATTTGTAGAAACAGGTCATGCAAATCTGGACTTTATTGATATTAGCAATATGGATGAGCTGGATTATGAAGAACAAAACACAGATATTTTTATGATAGGCAAGAAAATAAAGATCGATTTAGCTGACATGGATTATTTGTCTTGGCGTGCAGATCTTATTAAAGACAGAGATACCTTGTCTCTGCTTATTTTGATGGTTGAAGAGATAACGCCAGAACACGACGAAAAGCTACAAACGCTCTTTAATACCATAAGCAATAAGTTAAATAATCCGATCAATGATAACAACAGAAAAATCTTAATATTTACAGCTTTTGCGGACACGGCAACCTATTTATTTGAGCAAGTAAGCACATTTGTTAAAAACAAATTTGGTTTAGATGCTGCGATGGTGACAGGTTCGATTGAAAGCAGGACTACTATCCCCAAATTAAAAGCAGATTTCAATACTGTGCTGACATGCTTTTCTCCCATATCAAAAGAGAAGAATCTATTGATGCCTAATAGCAGTGCTGAATTTGACGTTTTAATAGCAACAGACTGTATATCTGAGGGACAAAACCTGCAGGATTGCGATTATTTAATTAACTATGACATCCATTGGAACCCTGTCCGCATAATACAAAGATTTGGAAGAATTGACCGAATTGGCAGCCTAAATGATTCTATCCAGCTTGTTAACTTCTGGCCGGATCTAACTTTGGATGAATATATCAACCTCAAGGCACGAGTTGAAACAAGGATGAAAATATCTGTTCTCACTTCAACCGGTGACGATAACCTTTTAAGTGCTGAAGAAAAAGGTGATTTGGAATATCGCAAACAGCAACTTAAACGACTGCAAGAAGAAGTTGTAGATATCGAAGATATGTCGGGTGGGATATCGATAATGGATCTTGGACTAAATGAATTTCGTATGGATCTTCTTGAATACATAAAGAATAACCCAGAGATTGAACGAGCTCCTTTTGGTATGCACGCTCTTGTAGGTGCCACTGAAGATACTCCTCCGGGCGTAATTTATGTGCTGAAAAATATTAACAGCAAAGTTAATATCGACAGCCAAAACCGTCTCCACCCTTTCTATATGACCTATATCACAAATGACGGAAAGGTTGTCTGTGATCATACAGAACCAAAGAAAATGCTGGATATTATGCGATTGCTCTGTAAGAATAAGCAAGAGCCAGAAAAGGATCTATGCATTGCCTTCAACAAAGAAACAAAAGACGGCAAGGACATGCGCCGTTTTTCAGAATTGCTCAGTAAGGCAATAAATTCAATTGTAGAAGTCAAGGAAGAAAAAGACATCGACAGTTTTTTCAAAAATGGGGCACAATCATTCCTGTCCAATGAAATCAATGGATTAGATGATTTCGAACTGATCTGCTTCTTAGTGGTGAAATAAAATGATTCAGATACCGCTTGGGAAAACATTAAACAAAACGATACCCAAGGAAGCTTTTTTCAGAAACATTGACATTACGTCTGATATCAAAAACAAATTTGTCACTGACATCAAGAAAATAACTCTTGCTAAAAGCATTTCACCACTGACCTGTAATCTTAGCGCAGGCGAAGAAGTTAAAGAGATCAACATCATAAATATCGAACTGAAAAAGGAAGAAGCCGACTTAAGAGTCCTTGAAAAAATAGCTAAACAAATGCCCTTTAAAATAATCTTCTCTCTTACTTACGAGGAAGAAAAGCAGGTTGTAGTATTTCATAACAAACTTTTCAAGACGGGTTGGAGCAGCAGTAAAACCATTCAACCGGAATTCCACGGCTTAAATCTTGACGATCTATGGAAATATCTTGTCTCTCAGGTCGGCGAATTTGAAATAAAAATAGAAGAAGAGCTTGATGAAGTTATTGAACAGAATGTGCAAATAGAGAAAATCAAAAAACAAATAGCAATCCTTGAAAACAAGATCCAGCGCGAGAAGCAGTTCAACATACAAGTTGAGTTAAACACAGAACTTAAACGACTGAAAAAACAATTGGAGGTAATGTAAAATGAGTTTAGTCATCAAAAATATGATTTTACATAATCATGCCCCTTTTGAGCATATTGAGCTAGACTTTTTTGAAAAAGGAATTTCAGTATTAAGTGCAGTTAATGGTGGTGGTAAGACAACTATACTATCTCATATCGCTGATGCTTGGTATGAAATGGCTCGCAAATCGTGTCCTAACGAATTTGAAGGTAAAGAAAACAAATATTATCGTATCTCCTCAGCAACGTTCAGTATTGATATTAACAAACCCCAATTAGTTTTTATTCGATTTATTGCGAATGATAAGGTCATTGACTATGTTAGCTTGCGTGGGAAAACCCAGAAAGAGGATTTCGAAAATATTGTACCGGGCGATTGCACAATAAAGTTCGATTCTCTACAAAGTGAATTAGATAGGTCAAATAATATAAAATATTGTTCTGAATCTAATGTAAAAATTTTAGAGCAATTGTTCCATGATAATATAATTTCTTATTTCCCATCTTATAGACACGAACAGCCTGGTTATCTTAACGATCCATACAAAATATCCATGAACTATGGTTTGGAATCCCCATTCTCAGGACATTTGGTAAATCCAATAGAAATTATAACTGATTTGCCAGGTTTAGCTAATTGGTTAATGGATGTTGTGTTAGATAAAGAGTCATACAGGGAAAATCTAAATATTAAAATTTTATTTAGTAACATCAACTCAATATTTTCGAACGCTTTATCTGTCAAATCTGGGAAGCAACTATCAATTGGCATCGGACAAAGAAACATGGGAGCAACACGCATTCAAATAGTTGAACGAGATGCAACAGGAAATTGGACTAAAACAATATATCCTTCAATTTTCAATATGTCTGCAGGTGAAAATGCGTTAGTCTCTCTGTTTTGCGAGCTTGTTAAGCAATTTGATAAAATACGCCCAGGCCAACTTATTCATCAAGCAAAAGGAATAGTACTTATCGACGAAATTGATAAGCATCTGCACATTCGTATGCAAAAAGATGTGCTACCAAAATTGATGCAGCTTTTCCCAAATGTACAGTTTATTGTGAGTTCTCATTCTCCTTTTGTTACGATGGGCTTAGCACAAAACCAGGACACATATTCTCGAACTCGATTAATGGACCTAGATAACAACGGCATTGTGGTTGGATTAGAATCAACCAGCGTATTTGCCGAAGGTTATAATGCAATGATTGAGAAAAACGCGCAATACAAAGCTATGTTTGAATCTCTACAAAAACAAGTAGGATCAGCAAAACTTCAAATTGTCTCAGAGGGACACAATTGCAGACATATAAAAAAAGCGATTAGCATATTTGATAGTTCCCTTTTGGAAAAAGTAGAGTTCCCTTACAGCGCAAAAACTGGAAAAGACCAACTGAGACAAGCATATGAAGCAATGTTCAATTCTAAACCTATAGCAAAATATCTTTTCATTTGAGATTGTGATTTTACAAATACTAGCTTACTCGAGAACGAACACTTCTACAGATTTATCTTCCCCAAAAATAAAGAAAACCCTAAGGTTAATGTCGGGATAGAAAATTTATATCCAGTTGAACTATTTACAAGTATATTTTATCCAGATACAGGTAAATGTGACCAATACGGAGCCCCAATACCCAAATTTGACAAAAAAGCTTTCCTAACTGAAATTGAGAAAAAGTCTGACCCAGCAGTTTTTCAAAAATTTAAACCATTGATTGATAAAATTAGAACCATTATCTCACCACCACAAGAACTAGGAAAGGAACCACACTAAACTGTGAGATGAAATTACTAATGGATAAATTAAGAATGGAAACAACTGATATGACAGAGCAAAACATAGAGAAGATCGGTATATTGTTCCTCAATGTAATCACGGAATCTAGGGATAAGGATGGTAAACTCGAAAACAAGATCCAGCGCGAGAAACAGTTTAACCGACAATTTGAGTTAAATAGAGAACTTAAGGAATTGAAAGCGAGGCTTTTATAAATTGAATGATATTTGGGAAATTACATTACCAATGATTGCGAGCTTTGGAGGAATCGGAGCTATTATAGTTGCCATTGTGAAAATTTCCGGTGACATTCTGGCGAAAAACTTAGCAAAACGCTATGAACATCAGTTAGCTCTAGATAGAGAACAATATAAAAAACAACTTGAAAAGAAAAATTATATCAGCAAAGTAAAATTTGACAGTGAATTTGCAATATACAGAGAAATGTCTGAAGCGACCATGAATATGGTATTTAAAAGCGGAGAATTAATTAAACTAATTGATCAATTGCCTGAAGATACTAATGAACAAAAAAAAATATTCTATAAACGTTTTTTTGAGGCAACAAATACATATAATGCCGCTAATCGTTGTTTAATGAGAAACGCTCCCTTTATACCCGAAAATGTTTTCAAGCAATTCTCTTCGCTGAGAGATAAATGTCTTTTGCAGTTAATAGATTATAAAACTTTCTATTTAGACAGTGATTGGAAAGAAAACAGACGCGAACTTCGTAATGAATACCGAAATGCAGCTAATAGAACAAAAATAATATCAGATGAACTGAATATATTGATGGAGCAGTTAAGAATATATTTAGAGAAACTGGATGTATTTAGTGAATAACTTCTGGAGGTAATAAACAATGGATAAATTAAGAATGGAATCTACTGATATGACAGAGCTAAACATAGAGAAGATTGGGAAACTATTCCCCAATGCAATAACTGAATCTAAAGATAAGGACGGCAAGCTCAAGAAGTCAATCAACTTTGATTTGCTTAAGCAGTTATTATCTACGGATGTAATCGAAGGTGATGAGGCATACGATTTCACTTGGGTAGGAAAGAAAGCTTCAATAGTTGAGGCAAACAGACCTATCCGAGAAACACTCCGCCCTTGTAAAGAAGAAAGCAAGAATTGGGACACGACAGGTAATCTTTATATCGAAGGAGATAACCTTGATGTATTGAAGCTTTTACAAGAGAGTTATCTTGGAAAAATCAAGATGATTTACATTGATCCTCCTTACAACACAGGCAACGATTTTGTTTATAGAGACAATTTCACTCGAGACAAAGACGAGTACGATGCCGAAACCGGTGTATATGGCGAGTACGGTGACCGACTATTCCGAAACACAGAGAGCAATGGAAGATTTCATTCTGACTGGTGTTCCATGATGTTACCACGATTACAACTTGCTAGAAATTTGTTAAGTGAGGATGGTTTAATTTTTATCAGTATCGATGATAATGAAATTAAAGCTCTGAGATGTATTTGTGATGAAATTTTTGGAGAAGATAACTTTATTGATAACATCATTTGGAAAAAACGCTATGGTGGAGGGGCAAAAGAAAAATTCCTAGTTTCATTACATGAATACGTTTTGGTATTTGCAAAAAATATCAACAATATACCGGAGATCAGTGTGCCCCTTTCGAATGAATCAATTGAAAAATATTATACAAAAAAAGATGAAAAATATAAATTAGGGGAGGTTATCGCACACATCCATTAGAAGCTGGCAAAGCAATGGATAATCGTCCTAATTTAATTTATCCAATTCCAGCGCCCGATAATTCTGTAATACTACCAGAAAGACAATGGTTGTGGTCTAGAGAACGTGCTTATGAGGCCTTAGAAAACAATGAATTAGAAATAATTAAAGGAATAAATGGAAAATGGATTGTTTCAACTAAACAATATTTAAAAGATGAGAATGGCCAGATTAGGGTAGGCAAGTGTTTCTCGATAATAGATGATATTTATACTCAACATGGTACAAACGAAATGATAAGTATTTTTAAAAACGCGAAAATTTTTCAATACCCCAAACCTACAGAGTTTATTAAAAAGCTAATTGAAATTTCAATGACAAATAACAACGATATTATTCTTGACTTTTTCTCTGGGTCTGCTTCCACGGCTAATGCTGTAATAAAGCTTAATGCCGAAGATGGTCGAAATAGAAAATTTATAATGGTACAGGTGAAGGAAGAATGCCCCAAAGACAGCGAGGCCTACAAGGCTGGTTATAAAAATATATGTGAAATTGGGAAAGAACGAATACGCAGAGCAGGAGAAAAAATTAAAGCTGATGCCGGGATATTGGGACAAGATCTTGATATTGGTTTCCGTGTATTAAAGCTGGACAGCACAAACATGAAAGATGTTTATTATGCAGCAAAAGATTACTCACAGGCACAACTTAACGATTTAATTTCCAACATAAAAGAAGACAGAACGGACATGGATCTACTCTTTGCCTGCCTTCTTGAATGGGGATTGCCTCTCTCTTTAGCTCACAAGACTGAAAAAATCGATGGTTTTGATGTGCACACAATCAATGACGGAGATCTCATGGCTTGCTTTGCTGATGATGTAAGCGAATCAGTCATTCGTGAGATTGCCAAACGTCAGCCTCTTAGAGTTGTATTCCGAGACAGTTCGTTTGGAACAAGTCCTGAAAAAATCAACGTAGAAGAAATTTTCAAACTGATGTCACCCAAGACAACAGTGAAAGTGATATAGGACTGGTATAAATTTATGAATGTGCTTAATATTATGAACCAACTTAGAACTGTTTCATTATCAATAATCAGTAATAATGTAGTCGTATTGATAATTGTGGGGGTTGTTGGGTATGCGTTAAGGGTATGTATTAAAGAGGTATGGTTAACACCGCTCCACGAATATAAAGCAATCAGGAAAAAAGTTTCATATACATTAACAATGTTAGCGAGTTACTACCTTAATCCCATCGACTTTAAGGGATCAACACCAGAACAGATACAACCTTATAGAGATGCGGCAATTGAAATGCGAGCTGTTGCTTCAGAATTACGTTCTTTTAGTGAAAAAAAATCATGGCTCCGTTTCGGAATACCAGCTAATAATGATATTTATGAAGCTTCTAAGTTGCTTGTCGGTTTGTCTAATTCGTTTTTTACTGCATATGGCAAAGGCGACTGTGATACAGATCGAATTGAGAGAAATCAAAAGATTATTCCTAAGGTACGTGAACTTTTAAAGCTTCATCTTTATGAAGAATAGGGTGTGTGTTTATGAAATTACAGTTTAAACATCAAAAATTTCAGGCTGAAGCGGCTAAGGCTGTTTGCGATGTTTTTGCGGGACAGCCTTATTTTGTCCCAAGCTATATGATCGATAAGGGGCTTATTAAAGATAAAAATGACTCCGCTCAAAAACAGGCGGACATAGGGCTTGACTTCACAGGATGGCGGAATGAGCCGATTGCTCCACAGCTTACAGATGAAATTATCCTTGAAAACATAAATAGAATACAGCGTAAATATCAAATCGAACCATCTCAAAAACTGGAAGGAAGATATAACCTTACAGTCGAGATGGAAACCGGTGTGGGCAAAACATATACCTACATAAAGACAATGTACGAACTTAACAAAAATTATGGTTGGAGCAAGTATATTGTTGTTGTCCCAAGCGTTGCAATACGCGAAGGTGTGTACAAATCATTCCAGATAACACAGGAACATTTTGCGGAAGAGTATGGAAAAAAGATCCGTTTCTTTATCTATAACTCTGCTCAGTTGACGGAAATTGACAGATTTGCCAGCGATAATGCAATTAACGTAATGATAATCAACTCCCAGGCTTTTAATGCAAGAGGTAAGGATGCCAGGCGCATTGACATGAAGCTGGACGAATTCAGAAGTCGCAGGCCCATTGATATACTTGCAAAGACAAATCCCATACTGATTATTGATGAACCTCAATCTGTTGAAGGTCCGGCTACGAAAGACCGTCTAACAAAGTTTAGTCCACTTTTTACACTTCGCTATTCTGCTACCCATAGAAAAGACAGTGTTTACAACATGATCTACCGTCTTGATGCTATTGAAGCCTATAACAAAAAACTTGTCAAAAAAATCGCAGTTAAAGGAATATCGATATCTGGCAATACTGCAAATGAGGGATATCTATACCTGGAAGGCATTAACCTGTACAAGGACAAAGGCCCCAGTGCTAATCTTGAATTTGATATAAAAAACAAGAATGGAATAAACCCAAAAGTAAGAATTGTGACACCCGGATATAATCTTTTCGATCAGTCCGGAGGATTGGAAGAATATAAAGAAGGATACACGGTAACAAACATTGATGGCAGGGATAATTCTGTGTTGTTTAAAAATGGCATAAAAATCTATGCAGGAGATGTTCTTGGTAAAGTTTCAGAGGAACACCTCCGGCGCATACAGATAAGAGAGACTATTTTGACTCACATTGAAAGAGAACGCCAACTTTTCTACAAAGGGATAAAAGTGCTCTCCTTGTTCTTCATTGATGAGGTTGCTAAATATAAGTGCTACGATAAAAATAACACAGCTTATAACGGTGTTTACGCTGATATATTCGAAGAAGAATACCGTAATATTTTGGAAAATTTGCAGGTCAAACTTGGAGAAGATGAATATATCAAGTATCTAAACTCCATTCGGCCAGAGGAAACGCATGCAGGATATTTTTCAATAGACAAAAGGAGCAATCGGCTTGTAGACAGTAAAATCTCTGACAGAAAGGAATCAACCTCAGACGATATCGATGCCTATGATCTCATTATGAAAAACAAGGAGAGATTGCTGGATAGAAAAGAGCCTGTGAGGTTTATCTTCTCTCATTCTGCCCTTCGCGAGGGATGGGACAATCCAAATGTATTCCAAATCTGTACACTAAAACAAAGTAACGCACAAGTCCGCAAACGCCAGGAAGTTGGCCGGGGCCTTAGGCTTAGTGTCAATCAGGATGGAGAACGAATGGATGCAAACTTGATTGGTGAAGATGTTCATCACATAAATGTTCTTACAGTGGTAGCAAGCGAAAGCTATGATAATTTTGCAAAAGCACTTCAGTCAGAACTGGCCGAGATTGTGTCTGACCGCCCAAGAATTATCAATTCTGACTTGTTTAATGGAAAAGTTATCAGCGATTTTAACGGAATTGAGCAAACAATAGATTATACCCTGGCTCAAACCATTTATGAGTGCTTAATAGTAAATGGCTATGTTAGAAAGGGCACACTAACTGACAAATATTATGACGATAAAAAGTCTGGAACTTTAGATTTTACAGAAGAAGTAAAAGGCTTTGAGAATTCAATAATATCCATCATTGATACTATTTACGATGCAAAGGCTTGTGAGGCCGAAAATGCACGCAGCGTAAATGTTGAGTTAAAAATTGACAAAGACAAACTTGGATGTCGTGAATTTAACGAGTTGTGGAAACGCATAAACGTTAAGTCTGCTTATATAGTTGATTTTGAAACAGAAGAACTTGTTAAAAAAGCTATCGCTGCACTAGATGAACACCTGAGAGTCTCTCAGATTTACTTTAACGTTGAAAGCGGTTCACTGGAAGAAATCAAATCTAAAGAGGAGTTAGAAGCCGGGGCGTCTTTTGTAAGACAAAAGGGCCGAAAAGAAACCTTGCATATAACAGCAAGCAGCACAATAACCTACGACCTGATTGGAAAGATTGTTGAGGGAACAGGCCTAACTAGGGCAACCGTAGCAAAAATTCTTGCCGGAATAAACGCTACAGTATTTGATCAGTTCAAAAACAATCCTGAAGAATTCATCATTAAAGCATCAGATCTAATAAACGAACAAAAAGCCACCGTAATTATTCAACACATCACATACAACAAGCTTGAATCATCTTATGACATGTCTGTTTTCACCGAACCAAACCTAAAGGGAAAGTTAGGCTACAATGCCATGCCTGCCCAAAAGCACCTTTATGATCACATTTTATATGACTCAACCAACGAAAGAAATTTTGCAGAAAAGCTTGATACTTGTGATGAGGTTTCAGTTTACGTGAAGCTCCCAAGTGGCTTTTACATACAAACACCTGTTGGCAAATACAACCCTGACTGGGCTATAGCATTCCATGATGGTCATGTTAAGCATATATATTTTGTTGCCGAGACCAAAGGATCGCTGTCTTCAATGGAGCTAAGAAAGATTGAAGAAGCAAAGATTCAATGTGCCAAGGAACATTTCAAGGCAATAAGTACGGATAAAGTTAAGTACGAAGTCGTAGACAACTATGAAACGCTGATGAAATTGGTAATGTAGTTGATGCTGTTATGTTTTAACTGAGTACGATGGGACAATAAGAGCCCCAATTGAAAGGAAGGATAAATATGTCTATTCCTGATTACCAATCTATTTTGCTGCCGTTGCTCAAACTAGCGCAAGACGGGAAAGAACACTCGTTAAGAGGGTCCGCCGATGTTATCGCTGAGGGATTTAAACTCACCCCGGAAGAAAAATCTCGATTACTGCCAAGCGGCAATCAGACAGTTTTCTTTAACAGGGTCGGATGGTCAAGGACCTATCTTTGCAAGGCCGGATTGTTGGAATCCAATCGCAGAGGATTTTTTCAAATCACCAAAAGAGGGAAAGATTTATTAGCCGAAAAACCTCAAAAAATTACTGCTAAATCTCTTGAAAGGTATCCAGAGTTTATCGAGTTCATAACAACTAAAAAAGAAAAAACAGCCTCTCCCCTGCCGGAATTAAATGGACATCTGGACCCCGAAGAAGCCCTTGAAACAGCATATTCCATTCTAAGAAAAAACTTGGCCGACAACATAATTGAACAGATCAAGAAAGTCTCACCAAACCTTTTTGAAAAGCTTGTTGTTGAGCTGTTGTTGAAGATGGGGTACGGAGGCAGCCGCAAAGATGCAGGCGAAGCAATCGGGAGATCCGGCGACGAGGGCATAGACGGCATCATCAAAGAAGATCGCCTTGGCCTCGATATTATTTACATACAGGCAAAAAGATGGGCCGCCGCTGTTGGACGTCCGGAAGTTCAGAAGTTTGCCGGAGCTCTATTAGGACAGCGAGCAAAGAAAGGTGTAATGATAACTACATCTTCATTCACCCCTGATGCCCGTGACTACCTAAAGAAAATTGACAACAAAATTGTACTGATCGACGCAGACGAACTTGCGAACTTAATGATCGACCACAACCTGGGCGTAAGCACAATGGCATCATACGAAGTCAAAAAGATCGACTCTGATTATTTTATTGAGTGATGTAAACACTTTTAGTGCCTCATATTCATATTTGCTCGAGTCCTATGTGTTTTTATAACAATGGCGTGGGTTAAAAAAGGAGATACTAACAATGATCGAGTTATATTTTGACATAAAAACAAAACGAAATTTTGCATCATTATTAAGATATATACCAAAATCTGTAACTAAAATATCAGCGGCTGTTGCTTATACGCAAGACCCTAAACTTGTTGATGTTTGCATAAAAAACAATATAGCTCTTGAATGGTGGGGCCTTTTTGATCATGAGATCTCGTCAAAAATGGAAATTGTAAGAAAAGCTATTGCTTCATCCGTTATAAAATTTTATCCATTTGCTGAATATTTCCATCCTAAGGTAATACTATTTCACGGATATGGAATATATATAGGCTCACACAATATTACTAATAGAGCAATGTATGATAACGTCGAAGCTGGAGTATTTATTTATGAAAAAGATCTTTCTGATGATCAAAAGGATAAGATAAATAATTTTTTTAATTACCTTCGAGATAATAGCATCCAGGCAACAGTTGAAGATTTAGATAAAATTGATGAATATATTAATATGACTAAAACAGAAAAAGAAGAAAAAGAAAAAATCGATGCTTCTTTACAAGATTTTTTCGAAGAACAATTCAGTCATTTATTTATTTTAAAACCAGGAGTTAAAGACTTTAAAAAAGAAGCAAAAAAAGACAAGAGAACGCTTTTATTTTTACAAGAGTGGAGAGAAACTCAGAATAATATAGCGTTAGTGAAACGTCGTATGCAAGAAGAGTGCAAACAACCCAATTGGGTAGATCCAAAAGCTGAGATATCTATAATCACTGATCAGTTGCTTCATGCATATTACTACACATATTTGATAAAAAAGCATGACGAACATAAGAGTATTGACATAGTGAATAATGAATATCATAAAAATAAACGGAATCCTGAAGGCGCAATAAGAAATGCGATACGTTGGTGGGAAAGTCTTGATTCTGCACCTAACTCTGAAGATGTACACATAAATGAATGGAGCATATCGAATAGAAATATATTAAGCCAAATAAAAGAAAGAGATTTATCAGAAGATGAAATGTTTAAAATTATGAAACAAAATCATGCCGCAAGGAATCATGCTAGACAAATAAAAAATAGCCAATTTAATTTACCAGAAGATTATAAAACTACTATAGAAGAAAGAATAGAACTATATGTACAATGGTTAATGAAACAAAAAACTAAGGATAATTTAATGATTAATGATGTATTAAGGTACTTGCTTTTTCATGACAACCAAAGGATTGAAGAAAGGGTATATGAGAGTGTTTATAACCCTAGATATCATTTAGAGCATTTAGGAAGAAGCATTGTTGGAGAATTAATTGGTTGGGGCAGGCCTGATGTTACATTCTTAAGAAATAATAGAGTTAATAAAGCATTAAAGTGTTTAGGTTTTGACGTTCGATTGTTCTCTGAATAAAAACATTTTGAGCTTACTACAGAACGCTAAACAAAAAAATCTGTTCCAACAATAATTCGTATTTGAGGTTGGTAAATTTTTGGTAAACAATATTGTTCAACAAGAAGAAACCTAAAGTATATAATTCAACTCAAAGATATCCACATAGTTAATCGCACAATATGTGGTGTATTGTGAATAAGATTCTGCTGTATATAGTGTTTTACCTCTTACCGATATGGATTTTTATGTTATCATAATAGAAAGCAGAAAGCCAAAGAAGTAACAGCTTCAATGACATTCTGCTCTTGAAGAAAGGTTAAGTACGGGGTAAACCGCGATATAACCATAGGTAGATATGGTATTATACTCTGCTTGACCTTTTCCTTCAAGGACCTAAAGACCTATCTTTATGCTAGGTCAATTTGAAGGGAGGTGTTTTTTTGTCAAAAGATAACGATGAGAAACAGCGTTCCAATGATCTTGTAAAGTATATCTTTACGCCATTTGTTACTTTGAGGAATGGCCGGAAAATCTATGCTGCGAGTTATGGCAAAAAAGCGTTTAGGATTCCGGTAAAGCTCTAAGGGATCTTATTGGTTGGAGATGATTTTTGCGGTTGCATCTCCTTTTTCAATTTCATTGTTGAAAAAAGGAGGAATCATCCAAATTAGAGAACACCATTGGGGTCAGACCTACACATTTGACAAAATGTGGATAATTGACAGAAGTTTGCTAACCTTGGAAAAATATGATTTGAATATTCTGAGGAAAACTATTAAATCAACCTCAGTGCCCGAACCATTTCGAATGCGCTTTGAGATCAGGGGGCCCGTGGCTTTGATTTTAGACTATTAGCGTATTTACAAGATCTTAAACAGAAGTCGATGGATCCCGGATTTAAGCATTCGGGGACGACGGAGAGAGGGCTTAGAACAAGACCGGACCTGGATTCCCGCTCGACGGCATACGGGCATGACGGGGATGGGTCCGGGTCTCAGGTTCTACAAATGCACCAGGGAACACCAGAGGGGTCAGACCTACACAATTGACAGATTGGCTAACTCTCTGAAAAATAGGGTTGGACTATGATGCAAGCAGACAGCGATCAATGGGGTGAAAACAGGACCAGGTCTTTAATGCGATCTTGCTGGAGGCTGACGCCTATGCCGCCGAGATCTCCCTGAATGTCTTTCTGAGTTGACAACAGGAGGCAGGCAAGGCTTGTGGAAATTTATTCCTGTCATCCGAGTCCCGTCCCTTCTGTCGGATTCTGATTTTATCCAGGCAACCAGAAGATCAAGTGGAAAAAAGGTTGAAGATATCCAGGGAATTCTGGATTTGTGAATTATGTAGGTCCGAACCAACTGAAGTTTCCTCTATAATCAAAAGCATCATGGCATATTAAAAAGAAGATATGCGATAGAATTTTTAGAGAACATTCTGAATCATGTGCACTGTTTGCCATTAAAAATGAGTATCTGAAATGTAAATAATGAATTGAAGCGTTTTGAAAAGGCAACTATTCGGTGATGAAATATTCGTTGGAGGTGCGCTATGGATAAGGAGACTGCAATTAAACTATTTGAAGATAAAAGAGTTCGTGTTTTATGGGATGAAGATCTAGAAAAATGGTTTTTTTCGATTATCGACGTTGTGGGTGTTCTTAGTGAAAGCGATAACCCAAGGAAATACTGGAGTGTGCTTAAAACAAGATTGAAAGCTGAAGGAAGTCAACTGGCTACAAATTGTAGCCAGTTGAAAATGAAAGCTGAAGATGGAAAAATGCGTTTGACTGATATTGCGGATACCGAGGAAATTTTAAGGCTCATCCAATCGATACCATCACCCAAAGCGGAGCCGTTTAAAATGTGGCTTGCGAAGGTCGGCAGTGAAAGAATAGAGGAAACTGCTGATCCAGAGCTTGCCATAGAACGTGCCCTAGAAACATATCTGAGGAAAGGCTATTCAAAAGAATGGATTGACCAAAGGATAAAAACAATAGAAGTCAGAAAAGAACTAACGGATGAATGGGATAGTCGAGGAGTGCAAAAGGGCGTTGAATATGCAATCTTGACTGATGAGATTACAAAAGCGTGGGCAGGATTAAGCACAAAGGAATATAAGAATCTCAAAGGTTTGAAAAAAGAAAATCTACGAGATAATATGACCAACCTTGAGCTGGTTCTAAATATGCTAGCTGAAGCATCAACAACTGAAATTTCTAAGGAAAAGCAGCCTGATACGTTTGAAGAAAATAAAATTGTGGCTCAGCAAGGTGGACTGGTAGCTAATGCAGCTAAGAAGCAACTCGAAGAGACTACAGGTAAAAAAGTTGTAACTGTGAAGACTGCAAAGGAAATTGATAAGGTTAAATAGAGAAATGCGATTGGGGTCAGACCTACACATTTGACATAGGCTGCAGGCTAAAAATCCCCGAAATTACAAAAGAGCCTTCTTGTTTTCGATCCGTAGAATCGCTTTCAAAGACAGGGAAAGGCTTTTGCCGGGAAAGAGAAAAACAGGGGCCGATGGAAGAGATCGGTCCCTGTCGTTACAAAAGAAAACCAATGGGGTCAGACTGTTTCTTGTAAGCTAAAAACCCCAGAATTGCGACATGGCTGCTTTGCCCCTTGGAATTGTTTTCGAAAGACAGTGAAAATGATTTTGCCGGGAAAGAAAAACAGGGGCGATGGAAGAGATCGGTCCCTGTCGTTACAAAGGGGATCATTTGCGTATTATCGCAAAGTCCCAATGGTAGTAAAAGCGGCCGGGGAGAGCACCGGCCGCAAGCAATTGGCAAGCGTAGGCAAGCAGTTGGCAAGCGGTGGTTAAGGCGGGCGGAGAGTGCATCCGTGGGGGATTTGCAGCCTCAGGGCTGTTTACATTTCAATCGGTGTAATGACCTTTGCACTGAATTATTTCTATCTCATAATCAGATAACCTGTATACGAGACGATTTACGTCATCAATGCGACGACTCCAGCAGCCATCACAGTCTTTTAAAGGCTCGGGCTTGCCTATGCCTTCACTACCGTTCCGGTCGATATCTTTAAGCAGCGTATTGATTCGTTTTAAGGTTTTTTTATCCTGGATCTGCCAGTAGAGATAGTCTTCCCATGCGTAAAGTGTGAAGGTAAGTTTACGCACCGGCCAGGACCTCTAGTTCCTCCATTGTTTTGGTTACTGTATGCCCTTCGTTCAGCTGTGCTATGGATTCTTTTATGCGCGCCATGTTGCAGTCAGAGTAGAAGGGATCTATGGAGACTTCAAAAGGAATTCTTTTCTCCCTGCTCATTTTTTTAGCAAAGACAGTAAAGGCCGTGGTCATATTCATACCAAGCTCCTGACATGTCTTTTCCATGTCTTTTTTGAGCACCTCATCCATACGGATGTTTACAAGTACCTGGGGCATTTACGTCACTCCTTTTTGTTTCTTATTTAAGTATTATAGCAATTATAAAGACAATGTCAATACAATGTCTTTATAAAATGCACGGGTCAGATCTGCATGATTGACATAAGGGCTAAATGTTTAGAGTGGGGAAACCAGTGGGGTCAGACCTACACATTTGACAAAATGTGGATAATTGACAGAAGTTTGCTAACCTTGCATGAAAACAATTGGGGTCAGACCTACACATTTGACATAATGCCCTGTTTCCATAAAAATTGAGGCTGTTTATTGTTTGAAAAAACAGCGATCAAGGAGGCAAAAACATGGCGAGGCCTTTGCGGATAGAATATCCCGGAGCTTTTTATCATGTTACCTCAAGGGGAAATGAGCGGAAGGATATTTTCAAAAGTAACACCGATCGTGAAATGTTCCTTTCTTACCTTGCATCCGCTCAAGAAAAATACGAAGCTGTCGTTCACGCATATTGCCTTATGTCGAACCATTATCACTTGATGATCGAGACCCCGCAGGGTAATCTCTCTCAGATAATGAAATACATCAACAGTTCCTACACCAACTTTTTTAATATCAAAAGAAAACGAACGGGACACCTTTTGCAGGGACGCTACAAAGCTATCCTGGTTGAAGCCGATGCCTACGCTACAGAGCTTTCACGCTACATCCATCTGAATCCGGTCAGAGCGGGAATGGTCAGGTCTCCGGAAGAGTATCGCTGGTCAAGTTACAGTTATTACACAGAGAGAAGTTCTCCGTCCTGGCTCAAAACAGGATTCATTCTCGGATATTTTGGCACGGACCCCACACAGTCTCGCAGGGACTACAGAAATTATGTAATAGAAAAGGTCAACGGAGGCTACATTGACCCGCTTGCAGGAGTAGTAGCTTCGACCATATTGGGGAGCGAAGATTTTGTTCGCCGCATCAAAGAGAACGAGCTTGATGGAAGGACTTTGGACAGGGATCTTCCTGCGTTGACGGAACTTAAAGAAAAAACGGATCCGAAAATGATCCAAGAGGCAGCCCTGGAAATCTTTCCGGATGACAAAAGAACTGCGCGATTTGCCGGAATATATTTATGCCACCGTTACAGCGCGGCAAAACTGAGGGAGATCGGATGCCTTTACCGGTTGTCTGATTCCGGCGTGACTCAGGCGAGAAGAAGATTTGAAGCAGCCATGAAGGTGGACGCCCCATTGAGAAAAAAGATAGAAGAAGTCCTGGTGATCCTTGGTCTGTGAGTGTATAAGCCTTTCGATCCAGTCAGCCGTATTTTGAACCTTACAGGAGTTTTAGGAAGGTGGCTCTATGCAGCGCGCAGGCCGGCTCTATTGGATCGCGCGAGTAGCTCTAAGCCTTAGCGCCGTCGGCTCTGTCTTGCCGTGTTTCAGCAGATAAAGTATGGATAAGTATGGATAATTTTATAATTGCTGCAGTAGATTTATCCAAAACGTATTGTCCGTAAAAACAATAAAATCAGCTATAGACAGGAATTCCTATTGGATAAAATGTTTGTCGCAAGCTAAAAATCCCCGGAATTTCAAAGGGCTGTTTTGATCCGTTGAACTGCTTTCGAGAGTCAGGGAAATGATTTTGCCGGAAAATATGGAAGAGCGGGCAAGCAATTGGCAAGCGCGGGCAAGCAGTCGGTGGCAAGCGGTTGGTAAGGGCAGGCGGAGAGTGCATCCGCGGGGAATTTGCCTGACTCTGTCAGGCGGGTAATTCAGGACATATGGGCCAATTAACCGCGGCCGCTGTTGTCGGAAATTTTCCATGAGTGTTTTTCTCGTAAACTTGGGATGGTCAACAACATAATGACTAATATGCGAAACAAGTCAATAATTTGTTGACTATCTTGGTTAACTTCGCATATAATGCAATTGAGAGCAGGAACAATATTTCCGGGGGGTGGAGTCCATTTATGCCAATAATTATACAGAGGTCGGTAAGAACATCTCCATGGTAATGGAGCAACGCGGGATGACGCAGCAAAACCTAGCCAACAGGCTCGGTATCTCAAAACAAGTTATGAGTAAAATAATCAAAGGAAATAAAGCCATTAATGTGACAGAACTTTCGCAGATCGCGTCTATTCTTGACAGCACAACTGACTTCCTGCTTACCGTAAATAATAATACGATCAGCAGTGATTTTGGTTGTGCTTTTATGGGCATGATCAAAGATGATGAAACTCGCGCAAAAGTTGAGCTTCTTAGAAACGCGATCGATCAGATCTATTTGCTGGAGGAACTGGTTAATGAGTGAGACAAAGCAAATCGTTCGACTTTCCAGCGATGAGATAACCGATATTCAACGACAAGCCCTCGCAAAATTGGCTGAATGCAGAAAAACACAGGATGTGATCGGGACTCAGATATTTTCAATATTGAGTCTGCATGCGCGTGTATTCTATTATCCGCTGGGTAAGTTGGGACCGTGGGGCATAACATACATGTGGGGTATGGATAGTGATGTAGCTGCAGAAAAACCGTTTGTCACAATCAACACTTCTATTCCGGTCGACGCACAGGTGTTTGCAGCAGCACATGAGTTGTATCATATCTGGTTTGATAAAAAGGCCGAAACTATACCAGGGTCGATCCTTGCAGAAACCGACGAGCATGGTACCCAACTGGACGTTTCTGAGCTGAAAGCAAATCGCTTTGCGGCAGAATTCTTGGTCGATGAGAACATGCTTCGGCAGGAGATGCGCATATATACGATAACGCCGCATAAGATCAGTGTGAAAGACATTCTCCAACTTGCCTCATTGTTTACCGTGCCCTATAAGACGATGGTGAAACGGCTACACGAGATACAAGCTATAACTCGGGATGAGTGCGAACAGTATCTGGCAATAACCGAAAGCAGCATAGAGCAGTTGCGCAGGAGATATTCTTTTACAGTTCCTGAAGCCGATAACAGAATAGCCATAGATAATCTTGTAGAACTAGCTTTGGCTACTTACGAGAAGAAAAGGATCTCCTACGAAAAGTTGCAGTATTTACTTTCCATGAGCAATCTAGAACCAAGTGACGTCGGCATAACAAAGCCACAGGGTTTTATTCCTCCAAGCGATAATGAACTTGATGACATCATGGAGGGATGAGCATGCTGGAACAAATGATCATTGACGCCGATTTGTGCATCAAGCTAGGCAGCAGTGATAAGTACCATTTTCTTCTGGAAGTTCTTCCTATCGTAGCAAAGAAGATTTACATGCATTCTCACGCATTTGGTGAAGTAAGGAATCCGATGAGTGCGCATAAGCAATTGGTGAATTTGGTGTCGCAGGGTACGGTTTTCATCGTGAACGAAACAGGACTTGATCCGAAGGAAAGAACCGTTTATGACATGACTTATAATAAATTAGCGGCTGTGATGATCGACCCTCAAAAGCCTAACAAGAACAAGGGCGAGACGTGCTCACTGGCATACGCAAAGGTCAAAGATATCCCGATATTCGCTACGGATGAGTGCGATTTACAACCGATTATCGATAAGCTGCTCAACACGGGCATGAACGACATAAATTGTCTGCGAATCATTGACATCATTAACATGGCTAAAAATGGGCAGATCAGCTTACCACGTAAAAGCGCAAAAGCGATCTGGGTGATCTCAGGAAAGAACAAAGACGACTTTGACCACTCTGTATGGCCAATTTTTTGATGAAGAACCAAGCGGCAATAGTATAGTCAGACATGCATTATTCAAAAAAACGGAATTCCCTGATATCTTCAACCTTTTCCCCATTCGACCTTTAGCGACTACAAATTTTCTGCTTGCTGTTTTTTGCAAACCTGAAACCCCGGTTTTGCAATCTGGGATATGAAAGCAAGGCAAAGAAAAAAAGTAGACAGCTATGGCCTTCCATAAACTTGCTTTTTCGTGTTGATTACCATCTATCGAACTTGCCTTTTCGTGCTAAAAGGAAAATACACGTGGTCAGAGCTGCATGATTGACATAAGGGCTAAATGTGTAGAGTGCGGGTTCAATCATAAGCCTTTAATTTTTTAACTTCATCATGCAGTTCATCAAAGTCTGAAGTGATCATTCTTCTCTGCTCATCGAATTTGCGATACTCTTCAAGGGCAAGCGCATCGGCAACTTCCCGGCTTACCCTGCCAGGATTATTCAGCACTTCTCTTTCATTGAATTCTAAAAATTCCCCAAGCTTTTTCTCCCAGTCACGCATGTACATCGGCATTTGTCTTTTCGCCATCAGTTCAGCATGATCAAGATACATTGAGATAATGCGGTTAAGAAAGGCCATTTCCTCTTTATTAAGATAATTTTTTGCAACGATCACGTCACTCTTTCTTACCTTTGCACCTTTGAAAGAAGTTAGCCCCATGTTGTCTTTTGCCGCATCTGCGCGTTCTGCAATAAGTTCAGGAGCTGTATGTCCGTGGGTGGCATAGTGCAGTTTATTTTGTACCGTTTTAAAAAACAGCTCTGCTTGTTCGCTGTCGCTGTCATAATCAATTGAAGTGGCAAAAATTTCTTTGACCTTGTGGTAGAATCTTGCTTCACTTGCACGGATCTCACGGATACGCTCCAGCAATTCGTCAAAGTAATCTGCGCCAAACTCTTTAGGGTTCTTTAGGCGCTCATCATTCATCACGAACCCTTTTTTCATGTATTCGGTAAGCACATTTGAAGTCCAGCGCCGAAAATGAATGCCAATATTGTTTCTGACACGATATCCTATTGCAAGTATCATGTTGAGGTTATAATGCTTGACCTCTCGTTCAACGTAGCGTGAACCCTCTTTTTGAACTTGTAAGAAATCCTTACAAGTTGAAATCTCGTCAAGTTCTCCGTCGGCAAAAATATTTTTCATGTGAAGCGTTATATTTTGTGAAGTTGTCTGATAAAGCTCTGCTATGTTCCGCTGTGACATCCAAATATTTTCATCTTGAAAATAAACCTCTATTTTTGTGTCACCTTTTTCGGTTTGATATATAAGGATCTTGCCGATACCTTCAAGTTTGTTTTCACCGTTC
>PGXT01000017.1:0-876 GCA_002839285.1 Spirochaetae bacterium HGW-Spirochaetae-5
TATATTGATTATTAAGCCTCTTTCTACTATTAAGGTTAACATATAACGACGTTTGCCAAGTTTCACTGAAAGTTTTGTACAGAACAAGTCTAACGAATTCAACAAAGTTTTTGCCACGATTAAGTGGCAAATGTGCCGCAGGCCAAGCGAGGTACTCCGAGCGCCGCGTGTAAGCTTTGTTATGTGCCGTTGGCTCGCCATATCACTGAAAATTTGGTGACTCAAAAACAGTATGTCAATTGATACAAATTATCTATTGTTATTATAAATTTAAAGTATTTTTTATAACATTACACGCTTCATTAAAATCATCTGGCAAATATATTAATGAATCAATGCTATCCATATATCCGCAGGGTTCTATTTTTTCTAAAAAATAAATGAACGTCGGTTTTGGAGTGAATAATTCATTTTTAAAAAAAGCGCCAACACCACATGCAGCATAAGTGACTTCTGAAGCTTTCCAGGTTGAAGATGCCCAGTATTTGTCTACCAAAGCGATTAAAGCATTGCATTCATCAATTTCTTTTTCAATGATCGGATACTCTCTCCATTTTAATGGTATAAATAATTCGAAGTTATTTTTTTGTAACTCTTCAATAAATTTTTTTGCTGCAAAAGGAATTTGCACTGAGCCTTTATTTTCAATTTCAAATGTTGATATGTAAATTTTTTGTTTATTCATATAGGTAGTGTCAAATATCCTTTAAAGTGGTAGTGATTTTTTCTTTCTACTATTTATTTTGGCTACTCAAAAAGTTAGAGAGCCAATGGCACATAACGTCTTGGCTAACTGACGTTAGCGAGTTTTACAACCTATTTTTTTTAAAATCTTTTTGCCAGGTACTAAAAATATTCAGCCACATTAAGTTGCTA